>NZ_DAITZW010000014.1:0-38900 GCF_036847465.1 Thermovirga lienii
CTCCCACCATCTCCTTCAACTAATTAAACGGAAGCAATTTGTGGCCCCTTACATATATTCACTTTTTCGTACTCCTTGAACAGGTTCTCTTTTTTTGAGAAATATCGGAGAGATATTACTCTGGAAGCGGTTCATAAATTAATTCACGACATATTACATAAATCCTTCATAACTTTGCTGTACAACCGCTGTGTGCACAAACCGGATCATGGTTATAAAGTCGAAAACTGGCCTTCCAGTGGCTTCCTGAACTGCCTTTGCATACGGGGGCAAATCGCTACACTCTAGTAGTATAGCTCCCACCTCTGGATGTTCCTCCACTAAGTTTTTGGATACCTCCACTACCTCCTGCTCCATTTTTTCTGAATCCAGAGTACCCTTTTCCTCCAAAATGGCTGTCCTGAATTCTTCCATTTCTTCCATACCTCTTATTACTATGTCCTCGCAAGTATCTACGCCCACAGAACGAAAGTGTTTCTCCGTCAGGCAACTAGCGTTTGCCGTTATTATGCCAATCCTCAGTGAAGGATTTAAAATCCTTCTGATAAAAGGAACCTGGAGCAAACTGGATAGAAAAACGGGTATCCTTAAGGCGGCCGCAACTTCTTCCTGAAAAAGAGCCATGAATCCACAAGCTCCGGTAACAGCCCTTACGCCCTCACTTTCAAGCTCAAGTGCGGCCTCTACAAAAGGCTTAACCAAGGAAGGATCTCTTTGGTTCAGAAGCCTGTCTATGGAGGCACCGTTTACCTTTTTGTACCTCACAGGAAAATCAAATGTGGTCGCGTTGCCCACGTTCCCAGGAATACACGGATAATGAGCATCCAGAATCAATATACCTATCGACTCTCCGTCCCAGCATCTGGTGCTATTTTTAATTTTATAAATCACCATGGCTGCCCTCCAATAGGTTTACAGCATTATAATATAATATGGTATATTATCAATAAAAATAACAAAATACAAACACATTGAATAAAAGTACAGCAAGACCAAGGGCTGATTTTGAGAAGTTCTAACATGTGCAGTATAGAGGAAATGATGGGAATGGCGTGCCCGTCGGGATTCGAACCCGAGACCTTTGGCTCCGGAGGCCAACGCTCTATCCAGCTGAGCTACGGGCACGCGAGACAGGAGCAATATTACCACGCAAGGAAGTTAAATTCAATGGATTTTGGAAGCCCCAAAGAACCACCACGGAAATTACTTATTACCTAAAACTCACTATAGTGACTCCGATGCCCCCCTCCGAAGGTTCTCCCAACCTGAAGTTTGTGACGTACGGAAGCCTCTTACATAGGGCATGGACTTCCCTCCTGAGTATGCCTTCTCCCCGTCCATGAATTATGGTGACCTCTCCGTAACCTGCTCTGAAAGCCCTATCTAGGTAAAGCTCAACTTCTGGTATCGCCTCGTCAACTGTCATCCCCCTGATCATTATTGAAGGGGGGACTGAAACCTTCTTAAAGTCTCCTTTTACAATTGGTCCTTGAACAGCAGTCCTTTCGACTTCCTCTTTTTTCTTCACTAGCTTTAGCTTGCTCAACTGTACCTCTACTTTAATGGGGCCACATAAGAGCACAGCCTTTCCCTCCTCTATGGCCTCCACAGTTCCTTTAGTGGATTGACCTATTATCTCAACAAGATCCCCCGGAGAAATTTCTTCTGCTTCCATCTTCTCATCGTGGACATCTTGTCGCTCAAGAAGCTCCTTTTTCATTTTCAACATGCGTTGTCTGTCCTTTTCAGTGGATTTATGCATATTTCTGGCGTTGAAAAATCCTATTTTTTTGACCATTTCATGGTACAACCTTTGGGCTTCCTCAATCATCTCTAACGCCTTACGCTCCGCCTCGGAAACTATCCTTCCCTTCTCTAGTGCCAAGTTTCTTTTTTCCCTCTCCAATTCGTCCTTTAACCTCTGAAGGTCTGCCTCTTTAGATTCCAGCTGTTTTTTGAGCTGGTCTAGCTCCATATGCTTGTCGTGCAGCTCGTCCACAAGTCTTTCTTCCCCGTAATAGGATTCAAGGAGAACTTCTTCAGCCTTAGATAGTATTTCCTCCGGCATGCCCAAATGTCTCGCTATGGTCAGGGCATTGCTCTTGCCTGGCATACCCATAAGAAGCCGAAACGTAGGTTTCAAGGTTTCCGAATCAAATTCCATGCTCGCTGTCTCTACTCCCTTGGTGGACAGGGCATACCTCTTTATCGAATTATGGTGGGTGGTTGCTATAACCAAACTTCCAATGGATCTAAACCTTTCAAGAATCGCTATACCTAAAGCCGCTCCCTCTTGAGGGTCAGTTCCAGCTCCCAGCTCATCTAGCAAAAACAGGCTCCTTTCATTGGCTTTTTGGAGCATGTCGATCAACCTAGTTAGGTGAGCACTGAACGTGGATAGGTTCTGCTCTATGCTCTGTTCATCTCCAATATCCGCCAACATCCAGTCGATATCGCCTATTTCAGTACCCTCCTTACAGGGAACAGGAAAACCACACCAGCCAAGATATAACGAAACAGCCACTGTCTTTAGGGCCACCGTCTTACCCCCGGTGTTTGGCCCCGTTATTATCAGCTGCTTAAACGAGGTACCACAAAATATATCTATGGGCACGCACTGTTTACCCAATAGGGGGTGCCTAGCGCCTTTCAATTTCAACATGGGAGAATTCTTCATCAACGGAAGGGACCAACGGTCTTTTCTCGCCACCTCCCTCAAGGCATACATAAGATCCAAAAGGCCCAGCACTTGTTCGGTTCTTTCCAGGAGCTTCTGCTTCATCAAGACTTTACTAGTTAGGCTCCGCAAAATTCTCCTTTCTTCCTCCTCTATTTCCTTCTCCAGGATCGATACCCTGTTGTTTATCTCTATCAAACCTTCTGGCTCCATATAAAGGCTATTACCGCTGGATGAACGGTCTATTACTATGCCTCTGAACTTATGCAAATTTTCCTGCCTTACCAAAAGGACTATTCGCCCTTTGCGGTAATGCACGTTTTTATCTTGGAGCATGCCGGATACGGACGGGTTGGACACAAGGTTTTGGGCTGCTTTCCTAGCTTTTGCAGCATAATCTCTATGGGCGGATCGCAGTCTCCCCAAAAGCTCCGAAGCCCCATCGTAAAGTCTTCCATCGTCAGCCAAAACATGCAAATCATCGAACAACTCACTCAAATCAGGTATTCTTCTCGTAAGGGAATAGAGCTCCGCGAAAGCATCCTTCCTGTCTGAAACAGCATCTTTTATTCTTATTGCCAAGCCCACCATGTTTCTTATATGGACTAGCTCCACTCCACTTAGAAGACCTGAGACCTTCGCGTCTTCAAACAATCTACCCAAAGGGTTAAGGTCCTTCTCCCAGGGCAACCTGCCGCATACGTCTTCGTATTTGCAGAAAGAGACAAATAGAGCCTGCCTTTCTTCCACATGCTGAATGGAAGGTAAAGGTTCTTGTTCTCTAAGGCATAAAACACCCAATGGGCTTCTGCACTCTTTTTCTATAAGTTCCAAAACTTTAGGTATATCAACTAGTTGGAGGGTTTTTGCGTCTGTCTTCACGGCTTTTATCCGTCACCTTCTTGTTGAACTTCCTTATAGCTGTCTTCTGCTGGGGACTCTTGGAGCAATATACCTTCACCCTTCCAAAATTCTTTGTATATCGAGATCGTATTCCATTCTTTAGAATCAACCTTACTCATCAAATCCTGTACGTACGGCAAAATAACTTCCGCGATGTTCATGGACACAGACTTTTTGACCCAGTAGTCTCCGGTAAACGGCACCACAAAAGATGACAACATAAACAACAACAGCAGAAACACCGTGCTTTTTACAAGGCCTGCAACTCCACCAAGGATTCTGTCCACAAATGATAAGCTAACAATGCGGAGAAAAGCCTTTACTACCCTTTTAAGGATTCCTCCGACAAGAAGACAAATAAGATAAATCAAAAAGAGGCACAAAATCCGTGCATAGCCTGCATCCAGGGCAAACATCTGCACTAGAAACTCCGCAGCGTGCCCCGAAGCATACCATGCAAACAAGAAACCTCCTACTACGGAAAGGATGGAAATTATCTCTCCAGACAAACCGCGCAATAGACCTCGAGACACAAAATACACCGTCATGAAAAGCACTATTAAATCTACTGTAAATGCTATGCTCATATCTATTACGCTCGCTCTTTTAAAGCTTCTTCCAATTTTCCTGTAACTTCCTCTATTTTGTAAGCCATTTTGAGGCAACCCAAAAGCAACCTTTGTTCCTGATCAACGGAGCTTTCGACGCTTTCAACCGCTTCTTTAACGATGCTCAACACCGCTTTGAACTTTTGCTCATCCAGTCGAGTCAAAATGGAATACGTCTTTTTACCTACAAGAACATTAACTCGCCGAACCTCTCCCTGCAATTGGGTTGCCCCCCTCCTGAAAACCGCTCTTTTCTCTTTCCACTAAAACCAAATTAACGCCCTACTCCATCACAGCTTCTTTTATCTTCTCCAACAGGGCCTTTATCCTTTCCTCCGTTTCCTTTTGCACTGACCTGAGGCTAGAAAGTTCCTTTTCTTTTTCTTCTAGAACCCTCCTGTGCTCCTCTCTTATTGCCTCTACTTCTCTGTCCTTTTCCTCCAAGATCTCCCTGTGTAGCTCTATTTCCTCTTTCAACTGCCTGTTTTCTTCCATCAGCTCATTGATCCGTTTTGTCACTCTCTCCACAAGACTTTCAAGGTTGACAAGATGTTCCTGCATAAAAATTCCCTCCTTAGCGCAAAACGTAACCCTTTTCCTGCAAGGCTTTCCTTAAGTCCATATGAGCTCTATCCACTTCTTCGTCGCGAAGGGTAACTTCCTCAGAACGGTATTCCAATGTAAATGCCACACTAACCTTGCCTTCAGGGACTCCCTTTCCTTCATACACATCGAACAACCTTATGCTTCTTACATATTGAGACGCCAAACCCTTTATGTCCTCTTTAACCTTCTGGACTGGTGTATCCTTGTCAATGAGGATAGATATATCCCTATAAACGGCCGGATATTTGTCAGCTTTCCCAAAGCTACGGGCTTTTGATCTCTCAAGTACCTCAAGATCCACTTCAAACAAAAGGACCGGTTCAGGGAGAGATAGCTCTTCTGCTATCTTTGGTTTGAGCCTGCACAAATACCCTATTGTTTGGTCACCGCAAAGTATATGAGCAGTTTGTCCCCTATGTCCAAACGGATATTCACCTTTGACGAACTCCAAGGAGACGCCCCTGGCTTCAGCCAAGGCAACGATATCAGCCTTAACCGAAAAGAAGTCATCTTCCTGTTTTTCCCACACGGAACGAGGGTCTTTCCCAGGGCATACTATACCTCCCAGGCGGAGGTGCTCCCTAACGCCCAGCTCAGTTCCTTCTTCCAGATGGAAAACCTTACCTATCTCAAACATCCTTATGGGTTTTCTCCAACCGTTTCTTATGTTTGCAACAGCCGCTTTCACCAGGCCGAAAGCCAGAGAAGTTCTCATTATGGACTGATCCCTGCTCAGTGGGTTGGACAAAGCCACATAGCTGGCCAATACACTATTATCGGGAATTCTCAACGTTCTAAGCATGTCTGGTGACACAAAACTATACGTTATTACCTCCACGTACCCGCGCCCCATCGCGACATTTCTCAATTGACGTTCCGTTCGCATTCTTTCCGTAATATCCCCGGGCTTCCGGGTAACGGCAGGTAGGCGCGACTCCATCTTGTCGTACCCCCATATCCTGCCAACCTCCTCAATGAGGTCTTCCTCTATCGATATATCTGGACGGAAGCTAGGAACCTGAAAGATCCTCTTATCTTCATCCCTGGAAGTCTCTACAAAACCTAACCGGCCCAAAATGTCAGAAGCTAAATCCATATCTTCCAACAACAAAACTTTCTTTAATTTTTTCTTTGTCAGCTCTACGTATCGGGGCTTTTCATCGCCTAATCTCTCCAAGATCTCTCCAAGAGGACGGGCTGCTCCCCATTTACTCAGGTACTCAAAGGTCTTATGTAAGGCAATTGAAACTTTCGCTGGATCCACCTTTCTCGCAAACCTATAAGCGGCTTCGCTGGGAAGGCCAAGTCGTCTATACGTCTTGCTCACCCTTATGGAATCAAAATTAGCAGATTCCAGGGCTATTCTTTTCGTGTTTTCGTTTATCTCGGTGTTCTCTCCACCCATCACTCCTGCTAGAGCCACCGGGATACCTCCACTGGTTATCAGAAGATCCTCCGGAGTTAGATGTCTTTCCTTTCCATCAAGGGTCACTATTTTCTCGCCATCGTAAGCACATCTAACGGTGATCTCCTTATCGGGCAAAAGGTCATAGTCGAAAGCATGCAGGGGCTGGCCTAGATAGAGCATAACCAAGTTGGTAGCATCAACGACGTTATTTATGGGACGCATACCCAAAAGAGACAACTTAACCCGCTCCCTGATAGGAGAAGGAGCTATTCTAACGTTGTCCGCAAAGCCCAAAGCGTAAACGGAACAACCATCATCTTTTAAGGTTATTCCCTTAAACTCTTTCAGGACCTCGTTACCCAAGCTTTCTTGACTAATACTTGCATCAAGCTCCTTCATTGGGATATCCAATATGGCTGAGACCTCCTTGGCAAGTCCTCTCACACTCAAAAGATCTCCTCTGTTTGGTGTTATGGAAATATCCAGTACGTAATCGTCCAAGCCAAGGACTTCTCTTACGTCCCTCCCCAACTTTTCGTCTTTTGGGAGTCTCAAAATGCCGAATTCGTCAGCTATATCCGGCAGCCCGATCTCCTCTGCCGAGAGCATCATACCTTCACTTAAAACTCCATCAAACTCCCGATGGCCCATTACGGTTCCATCTGCTATGGTCGCCCCTAAAGCAGCATAAGGCACCACATCGTCGTCCTTCAAATTTTTTGCCGCTGTGACACACGTGGCCTCACCCATGCCCGTGTCCAATCTGGCCACAAGCAGGTTAGCATTACTGGGATGAGGCTCTATACGCTTAACCCTGGCAGTGACGACTCCCTTAAGTAGAGGAACGGGGCGTTCCACTGCCTCAACTTCTGAGCCTGTTTCCGTCAACCTCTCAGCTACCCGCTCAACTTCATCTACATCTATTTTGAGCTCTTCCCTGAGCCAATTCCAGCTTATCTTCATTCCTGGCGACCCCCTATCAAAAATGCAAGATCTCCTTCGAAAAAGACCCTAAGATCATCAAGGCCATATTTCAACATGGCTATACGGTCAAGGCCCATACCCCATGCAAAACCGTTATACTTCTGAGGATCTATACCGCCAGCTATCAATACGTTTGGATGAGTCATACCCATACCTGCAATCTCCAGCCACCCTGTACCCTTGCATATCCTGCACTCTGGGTTTCGGCCAGAGCAGGCCACACATTCTACATCCATTTCCAGGGATGGCTCAGTGAAAGGGAAATAACTGGCTCGGTACCTAACTTTCAGAGGACGCTCAAATATCCTGTTCGCAAAAGCTTCCAAGCATCCCTTCAGATCGGCAACGGAAATATCTTCATCGATCAAGAGTCCCTCCAATTGATGAAACATGGGCGAATGTGTAGGGTCGTTATCCCTTCTGTAAACCTTACCAGGCACTACTATGCGTAACGGAGCACCCATCTGGCGCATTGCCCTTACTTCCACAGGGGAAGTATGGGTCCTTAAAAGTAGCCCGTTATTCGTATAAAAGGTGTCCTGCATATCTCTAGCTGGATGATGTGGGGGGATGTTCAAGGCTTCGAAATTATAGAAGTCGTTCTCGATCTCTGGCCCATAAGCTACTGTGAAACCCATTGATGCAAAAATCTCCACAACTTCCTCCATCACCTGAGCTACAGGATGGAAACCTCCCCACTCCCTACCCCTTGGAGGTAGGGAGACATCTATAGAGTCTTCCTCTTCCTTCCTATCATAGAACTCTTCCAATAAGGTCGATTTTTTCTGAGAAATGGCTTGCTCTATTTCCTCTTTGAGCTGATTCAAAACTTGTCCAGCTCTGGGGCGCTCACTAGGATCTATATTTTTTATGCTCTTTAGGAGGCTAGTTATTTCACCCTTTTTACCCAAGAATTTGACCCTTATCTCCTCTAAATCTTCTGGTGTTCTTGTCTTTCTCAACTCTGACCAGAAAAGATCCTTGATTTGCTCTGTTTTTTTCTCTATGTCACTCACTTTGGCTGCACCTCGTTTCTCTTCATGATAGTTTGGCTTGCTCATAATAATATAAGCTATAGTATAAGTTATTTTATCATTCTATCAATTTATCCAAATCTTCTCGATACGCAGCCACGATCAATTTGTCCTCTCTACCCAAACGAGTATCCGCTCTGGGAATAAACTTGTCTGTGCCCCTTTTTATCAATAACACCATCGCGTTATAGCGGTTCCTGAACTCCAGTTCTGCTAGGGTTTTATCCACCATCTCTTCGCGGGATGCAATTTCGCCAATCAAAAAATCAGAACCTGGAAGCTCTATAAAATTGGACAGCGCTGGTTTTGAAACTTGCTCCGCCACTTTGAAGCCAAAGTCCCTCTCAGGAAAAAACACTTTCTGTGCTCCCATCCTCGCCAACACCCTGGCATGAATGGCGCTATTGGCTCTGGCAGCCACATATGGAACCTCCATACCAACGAGTAACGTCGTTGCTAGAATACTAGCTTCAATATTAGATCCTATGGCGACTATCGCTCCATCTACCTCTTTTGCACCAATTTTTTTCAGCGCTTCTTCATCAGTAGCATCCATTTGAGCAGCCACGTCCACTTTGTCAGTGATTTCTTCTATCCTGGCCCTCACCTTGTCTACAGCTATTACGCTGTCTCCCAACTCAACTAATCTCTCACACACTGCTCTACCAAATCTCCCTAAACCCACCACCAGAAATGTCCTTTTGTTCCCTATCAATTTGGGCAAAATGACCCCTCCTAGCCTATAGGCACATTAACGTCAGCGTACGTAACGCGCCCCTTTTCTTCTTTCCTGGCTATCCCATAAAAGAAAATGATCAAGCCAACTCTACCCCAAAACATCAGCAGAATCAGCAATAGCTTGCTCCCGGTAGACAACTTTGGGGTAATGCCAGTCGAAAGTCCCACTGTACCCAATGCAGATGTAACTTCAAAAAGGATCTCTCTGAACGAGTAAGGCTCCATTAGCCCCATAATAAAACTACTTAGGAATATGGTCATCACATAGACTATAGCAAGAGAAACGGCTTTTCTTAAAACACTGTAAGGAACCCTCCGCCCAAAGAACACGACGTCCTCCCTCTGTAAAATTTCGCTATATAATGAAAGCAATAAAACCCCCAGCGTTGTGGTCTTCATACCTCCACCGGTAGAACCTGGAGAGGCTCCCACTACCATGAGCAAGATCAATATAAAACTACCCAATGGTGACACCTTGCCTATGTCTACAGTATTGAAGCCTGCAGTACGTGCAGAAACTGACTGAAACAAGGCATCCCAAAAGCCCTGAAAAACAGATATCTGCTGATTGCTCCTACAATGCTCGGACAAGAACAAAAAGATACAACCTAGGACTATCAACATAACCGTCATGATAAGGACCATTTTGCAATAGGGAGATAGCCGCTTGCTACGTTTTTCAACACCCACGATCTCGGTAAGAGGGACAAACCCTATGCCTCCTAAAACTATAAGAATCATTATCACCGAAGTTAAATAAATATCCTTACTAAAGGGCATCATGTTTCCTGGAAACGTAGAGAATCCAGCATTGCAAAAGGCGCTCACGCTCTGGAAGGTCGCATGCCCCAAGGCACTCAAAGGTTCATAGTAATCTATCAGTTTTCCAAAAAGAAGCAAGGTCCCGAAAAGTTCTATAGCCAAGGTCATCTTCACTATGTGGCCTAAAAGTCTTATAACTCCTGAAACGCTCTCTAAACCCAAACTATTGGACAGATAATACCTCTGCTGAAGGCTTACTCTGGCACCACGCAATATGAACAAAAAAGTGAAAGCTGTCATGACGCCCAATCCACCTAACTGAATCAACACTGCGACGATTGATTTAGAATAAAAAGTCAAATCAGACGCCGTATCCACAACTACCAAGCCTGTTACGCAAACAGCAGAAGTAGCAGTGAACAGGGAATCAATGAAAGTTAGGGGTTTATAGCTGTAATTAGAAATCCATAGAAGGAGGGTTCCTGACATAATCAACATCAGGACCCCCCACAGAATGACCTTCTCAGGTTCAAGTTTGCCATAAAACTTTTTGGGGTTTATTGTCCAAGCGCCTCCTTGGCCTTCTCGACCAGCGCTTTGAAAGCCTGCATGTCATTAACGGCCAGATCTGCAAGCATCTTCCTGTTAACCTGAATATCAGCCTTTTTCAGTCCGTTTATGAAGTTACTGTAAGATATATCGTTCATTCGGGCTGCTGCACTGATCCTTGTGACCCAAAGTTTCCTAAAATCCCTTTTCCTAGCCCGCCTATCTTTATAGGCGCTTGAAAGAGCGTGCAAAGAAGCCTCTTTCGCTCGTCTGTAAGTATTTTTCTTCCTACCCCAAAAACCCTTAGTTATATCAAAAAGCTTTTTGCGTTTCTTATCGCTCGCGGATCCGCCCTTCACTCGCGGCATGAGCGTTCACCTCTTTCATTAGATTCTTTTGTTTTTTTAAATAAAAGATTCGTCTCTAAGCGTAAGGAAGTAATCTTTTTACGTTCCGTTCCATAGTCGGGTTCAGGTATCCCTTCTGTTTCAATCTCCTCAGCCTCTTACTGTTCTTTTTCCGTAAAAGGTGTCCCCTACCGTTCTTTTTGTAACTCAACTTACCTGTACCTGTCACCCTGAAGCGCTTTTTTGCCCCCGAGTGAGTCTTCATCTTAGGCATGACTTCATCCTCCTTCAGCTACTTTTTACTCGGTATCGGTTAGATAATCTTCGCCTTTATTCCTTGCCTTCTGTATTGTTTTTTTCGTTATCCACCTTAGAAGGCTCCTTTTTCTTTTTTTGGCTCTGTGGCAGAGGTGCCAGCATTATGCGCATATAGCGTCCTTCCATTCTAGGTTCCATCTCCACCTTACCCACATCTTGGCAATCTTTGATTACCCTCTCCAACACTTCTCTGCCCTTGTCCAAAAAGGCCATCTCTCTTCCTCTGAAAAACACTGCCACCTTCACCCTATGCCCATCAGCCAAAAAGTTCCTTATGGCCTTGGTTTTGAACTCGTAATCATGTTGGTCGATCTTTGGGCGCATTTTCATTTCTTTAACTGTCTGCGCCTTGCTCTTCTTACGGGCATCCTTTTCCTTTTTCTGCAACTGATACTTATATTTACCGTAATCAAGGATCCTGCAGACAGGAGGATTGGCTTGGGGGGCTACCTCCACTAAGTCAAGCTCCCTTTCTTCTGCAATATCGAGAGCTCTAGCCAAAGGAACAACCCCAACCTTCACACCTTTTTCATCAATTAACAAAACCTCTTTCGCCCGTATCTCATTATTCACCCTTGGTTCATCAGGTTTTTTCGCTATAGCTGGTCACCTCCAAAAATATTTAGTAAAAAATAAAGCCGGACGCTATCGCCCGGCTCATACAAATCAACAACATAATAGCAATCAGATATGCTATCTTGCTTGACCCGGCAACAGCTCTTAGCGTCCACCTAGGTGGGAGGGTAGACCTCCACTTCTCCCCAGTATATGTTTTTTACATCTAAACACCAACTGCTGACAACGTACTATATCATAGGTTGCCTTTTATATCAACACTGCGAATGTCCGTGTACCAATGGATATATCTCCTTTGGCGCATCACTCTATGCTGTCGGTGATTCCTTGTCCTCCAAAAGTTTAACCAACTCATCCAAAGTCATGGAGCCTAAGTCTCCTGCTTGTCGTTCCCTAACGGCAACGGTCTGCTCTTGGGCTTCCTTGGAACCTAAGACCAACATGTACGGAATCTTTTCCATTTGGGCA
This sequence comes from Thermovirga lienii, assembly GCF_036847465.1. Classification (NCBI taxonomy): domain Bacteria; kingdom Thermotogati; phylum Synergistota; class Synergistia; order Synergistales; family Thermovirgaceae; genus Thermovirga; species Thermovirga lienii. The sequence continues at coordinate 11,979 of NZ_DAITZW010000014.1, forward strand.
TCCCTGATCTTTTTGCCCAACTTTTCCTCTCTCTGATCCAACTCCACTCTGAAGCCCTTTTCTTTCAGTTTATCGAAAACCTCCGACGCATAACCGTTGTACTCTCCTCTTACAGGCAATATCTTGACCTGAACTGGAGCAAGCCAGAAGGGGAAGGCCCCCGCATAATGCTCTATGAGTATCCCCAAAAACCTCTCAAGACTCCCAAAAACGGTTCTATGGAGCATAACTGGCCTATGGTGCTCACCATCGGGCCCAACGTAGGTTATATCAAATTTCTCCGGCATCTGGAAATCCAATTGTATCGTTCCACACTGCCATGTCCTGCCTATGCAATCCTCCAAGTGAAAATCTATCTTAGGACCATAGAAGGCACCATCTCCGGGGTTCACCTTGAACTCCACTCCCGCTGTCTCCAAAGCCTCCTCAAGGGCCTTTTCTGCCTTTTCCCACATCAAGGGGTCGCCCATGGCTTTCTCCGGCTTGGTCGACAACTCGACACGGTAGTTGAACCCAAACACATCCTTATAAACGTACTTAACCAGGTCCATTATTCCCAAAATTTCCTCTTTTATCTGGTCTGGTGTTACGTACAAATGGGCGTCGTCCTGAGTAAAACATCTCACTCTCATAAGGCCGTGAAGAACCCCTGACCTCTCATGCCTATGAACCGTTCCAAGCTCAGCCATCCTCAGTGGTAGATCCCTGTAGCTTCGGATCCTGCTCTTGTAGACCAGAATGCCACCAGGGCAGTTCATGGGCTTTATGGCGAAAGGTCTTTCATCTATCTCAGTAAAATACATGTTCTCTCTGTAATGATCCCAGTGCCCTGAACGGATCCAAAGGTCCCTATCCAAAATAAGAGGAGTCCGTATCTCACAGTATCCCCGTTTTTCGTGCTCCTTGCGCCAGAAATCTACGAGCTTGTTTATGATAACCATCCCTTTGGGATGGAAGAAAGGAAAACCTGGTCCCTCAGGTTGAATGCTGAACAAATCCAACTCCTTTCCGAGCTTTCTGTGATCCCGGCGCTTGGCTTCCTCCATTCTAGTTATATATGCTTCAAGCTCCTCTTTCGTCCCAAAAGCTGTACCGTAGATCCTGGTCAACATCTTGTTCTTCTCGTCGCCTCGCCAATAAGCCCCCGCTAGAGAAAGTAGTTTGAAATGTTTTATGTGTGAAGTGCTAGGAACATGGGGACCTCTACAAAGATCCAGAAACTCACCCTGCTCATATATACTTACTTCGCTATCAGGCAGTTCCTCGATAAGTTCAAGCTTATATATCTCTTCCTTCTCCGCAAAAAGGGCTTTTGCCTCCTCTTTCGTTAAAACTTTTCTGGTTATTGGCAAGTTTTCCTTGACTATTCGCCTCATCTCTTGCTCAATCTTAAGAAGAGCCTCTTCTGATATCTGCTGCGGCACATCCAGATCGTAGTAGAAACCATCTTTTATGGCCGGCCCTATGCCAAGTTTGGTTCCCGGGTAAAGCCTTTTTACCGCCTGAGCCAAAAGATGGGATGCCGAATGCCTTAAAACCTCCAACCCTTCCTCACTGGCAATGTAAACTGGTTCCAAGAAACCTCCTGCCGTCAGCTTATAATGCAAATCCACCAAGGTGCCATTGAAACGAGCAGCCACAGCACCTTTCGCACATTTCCACTCTTTGAAGACCTCAATTACACTAACAGGAAGAGCTCCCGAATAACTTCTACTTTCTGGTCCATTTATCAAATTAATCCCTCCCGAAAACTTTTTACCTTAAGCATGTTTTACTGAATTGTACCACAGCATAAGATTTTAGTCGTTTCCATACAAAAATAAGTATACTAAAACACTTTATGCCTTTAGTAAAAAATGATATATTATGTGTAATCTTTCTGACTTTATTTTTATTCCAACTTTTCAAAAACCTTACGATCCACCTAAAGCCACACCTCATTCCCTGCATACATTGCAGCCACTACAACAGGGAAAGGAGGTGCTAGCAAGAAAGACCCCTTCATTTTTTTCCGTTTTTGTTCAAGAAATGGAGTATTGGTGCAGTTTATTTTTGTTCAGCTTAGGAGGGATTTAAAGAATGGCCGAGATTAAGAAAGCTGATCAGTGGGCTAGTAGGTAGGGATTAATATTCTCCGCAATAGGTATGGCTGTAGGTACAGGTAACATTTGGCGCTTCCCTCGAGTAGCAGCAGCCCAAGGCGGAGGGGCCTTTGTTTTGGCGTGTGTCGTTGCTTTATTTTTATGGGCTATACCACTTCTTATGGCAGAGTCAGTTTGGGGCAAAGTAACCAGAATGGGGGTCATAGGGTCGTTTAAGGAAATGCTGGGCAGAAAGTGGACGTGGGCCGGAGGCTGTGTCGCATGGATATCATTGGGCATCGCCTTCTACTACGCCGTAGTCATGGGTTGGTGCGTAAGATATTTTGTATATGTTCTGACCGGAGTCATCAAACCGGGACTGGACACAGAGGCCCTTTGGACCGCCTTCTCCACAACTCCTGGAGCCATGGTCCCGTGGCACATCATCTCCATGGTGATAGCGACCATAGTTATTTTCAAAGGAATATCCCAGGGACTCGAGAAGATCAACAAGATACTAATTCCAAGCCTTTTTGTTTTACTGGTAGTTTTAATGATAAGAGCCATAACGCTCCCTGGCGCAGTAAAGGGATTACAGTATCTTTTCGAACCCAGGTTTGAGCTTTTCGCTTCTGGAAGGCTTTGGCTTGAAGCGTTCACGCAGGTTGCCTGGTCTACCGGTGCAGGTTGGGGTCTTTTACTTACTTACTTTGTCTACGCAAAGAAAACCGAGGACATTTCTCTAAACGCCACAACCATCTGCTTCGCGGACACATCGGCAGCTATGATCGCAGCTATGGCCATAATACCCACCATCTTTGCACTCTCTTCAGATCCCATGGCAGCAGTCGGCTCCGGAAACACAGGCCTTGCATTCATCCATTTGACGAAACTCTTCACTGTAATGCCCGCTGGCACCCTGTTCGCAGGCTTTTTCTTCCTGGCATTGATCTTTGCAGCTTTGAGCTCACTGCTCTCCATGGTTGAGTTGGGAGTAAGACTCCTCATGGATGCCGGGTGGCCTCGCCATAAGGCGGCCCTTGCAGCAGGTATAGGGATAACGATCCTTGGCCTACCTTCCTCCATGAGTATTGATTTCCTCAATAACCAAGACTGGGTATGGGGTGTAGGATTGTTGGTAAGCGGCGTGTTCTTCTCCATAGGAGCGATGAAGATAGGCGTGGACAAGATATGGAGGGAATACATCGAACCGTGTTCCGACCTCAAAGCCTCTTGGATGTGGAAGCTCATATACCTCTTCCCCCTTTGGTTCGTAATCATCTTTACCTGGTGGATCAAGCAGGCTATGAGCTGGTATCCCGGCAGCTGGTGGAAATGGCTTCCCATCTCCGAATACACCTACACGGTAGGAACCATGGTGTATCAGTGGGCCATAATGGTCGTGGTGTTCTTGTTGCTTAACAACTGGCTGGCCGACAAGATGACTCACAAGTTCGAAGCCACTGATTAAAGAAGATAACTGGTATCTTTTGAGCCTAGCCAAAGGAGGGATCATTTATGGGCTGGCAAGTTTACATGATTTTAGTTCTCTTGATAGTGTGGGGTGGAACGTTCTGGTGCGTGGCTAAAACGATGAAAGCTGAAAAACAATAAAACTCTAAAATTCTAGATATGGGAAAGGGGCAGCCCGTTACGGGGCTGCCCCTTTTTACGATTTATTCATTTTATTCATTTTCCCGTACTGCCAAAACCTCCACTACCGCGGACTGTGGCCGTAAGTTCTTCTTTCAGATGAAGCTCTGCCTTTTCTACTTTTGCGAACACCAACTGAGCTATTCTATCCCCTCTAGAAATTTTGAAAGGTTGCTTCCCATGGTTTATCAATATAACCTTGACCTCACCTCGATAGTCACTGTCTACTGTCCCTGGGGCATTCAAAACTGTAACCCCATCTCTGAGAGCCAAGCCACTTCGAGGCCTAACTTGGCACTCGTAACCGCTAGGGATCTCCATGAAAAGTCCCGTACCAACAGCCTTCCATTCTCCTGGCTGAAGGACACACTCTTCAGCAGCCACGACGTCCATTCCCGAGGAACCTTCAGTGGCATATTTAGGAAGAGGAAGGTCTTCGTTTTCTTTGCTCCTACTAATGTAAATCGAGATCTTATTCTTCTCCATAACTAGCCACGCCTCCTAGGTTGCTCGTTGGATCTTGGCGAATTCTTCCTATCCCTAACGGGAGGTCTCTCCCTCTTTTTTGAGGAGCTTTCTATTTTTTCCTCTCTTATCATCTCTTCTGAAAAAGCTTCTTCGTATAAAGCTTGTACCTCTTCCTTTCTATCGAATATCCTCTTCCTGGAGAGGTTTATCCGACCCATGTCGTCTATCTCCTTAACCACGACCAAGACCATATCTCCCGGCTTCAGAATATCGTCCACCTTAGCAACATGATGAGTACTCACTTCGCTCACATGCAGTAAGCCCTCCTTTCCTGGAAGGACCTCCACAAAAGCACCGAAGGGCATAAGCCTTGTCACCTTGCCTAGGTAGACATCTCCTGCTTCCACCTCTTTAACCAATTCTTCTATGATGCTTATGGCCTTTTGCGCGGATTCCCTGTTGCTTGACGCAATGAGCACGGTACCATTATCTTCCACATCTATCTTGACACCAGTCTCAGCAACTATGCTCCTAATGGTTTTGCCCCCTGGGCCGATGATATCCCTTATCTTCTCTTGATTTACCTTCAATGTGTATATCCTAGGAGCAAGAGAGGAAAGTTCTTCTCTAGGCTCCCTTATTGCTTCTTCCATCTTGTCCAAGATGAACAGCCTACCTTGTTTCGCCTGTTCAAGAGCCTGAGTAAGTATCTCCTTGGTGATACCACCTGCCTTATTATCCATTTGCAAGGCGGTAACTCCATCCTTTGTCCCTGCAACCTTGAAATCCATATCGCCAAAGTGATCTTCTAGTCCTTGTATATCAGTTAGAACCACCACCTTGTCCCCTTCCTTGATGAGCCCCATGGCAACACCCGCTACGGCCTTTTTAATCGGCACTCCAGCATCCATTAAAGACAAACTGGCGCCACACACAGAAGCCATGGAACTTGAACCGTTAGACTCTAATATATCCGAAACGACCCTAATGGCGTAAGGGAATAAAGCTTCATCGGGAAGTAGCGGTCTGACTGCCCTCTCCGCAAGTGCCCCGTGTCCTATCTCTCGTCTGCCTGGCCCTCTCATAGGTCTAACCTCACCTACGGAGTACGGCGGGAAGTTATAATGCAGCATGAAGCGCTTAGAGGTCTCGTCATGTTGGAGCCCATCCACCAGCTGGTCATCTTCTCCTACCATTCCCAGAGTGGTGGTCACAAGGGCCTGGGTTTCACCTCTTGTGAATATTGCCGAACCATGGGTTCTGGGCAAAACCCCCACTTTGCAGCTTATGGGCCTTATCTCATCGGTCCTTCTTCCGTCGGCTCTTTTGCCTTCGAAGACTATAAGCTCCCTCACCGCTTTCTTTATTAACTTACCTATGTGTTCCTTTATGTAGCCTTCTTTGTCAGGGTGCTCTTCCATCAAGGCTTCAATGGCTTTCCTCTCTATTTCATCCAAAGCCTTGGCCCTCGGTTTTTTCTCATGGATCATAACGGCAGTCTTTATCTCTTCGTAAAGGTTGTCTTCTATCCATCTATCTATATCAGGAAACTCAAGGGGCTCAGGTATTTGGACCTTTTCCTTGCCTATTTTTTCCCTCATCTCCAACTGGAGGTCTACGATCTTCTTGATTTCCTCCTGAGCCAACGCCAAGGCCTCAACCAAAAGATCTTCTGAAACTTCGTTAGCTCCAGCCTCAACCATGGTTATGCCATCCCTATGACCGCTCACAACAAGATCTAAAGAACTGTTTCGCATTAAGCTTTCAGTAGGGTTTACCACCAGTTGTCCATCTATATAGCCTATCCTCACAGCACCGACAGGGCCTTCCCATGGAATATCCGAAATGGTGAGGGCCGCAGACGCGCCGTTTATTGCCAAAACACTTGGGGAGTTTTCCTGGTCCACAGAAAGAGTTGTAGCGACCACGTGGACATCGTTCCGCATATGCTCGGGAAAAAGAGATCTTATGGATCTATCAGTCAGTCGTGCAGCCAATATCGCCGTTTCAGACGGCCTACCTTCCCTTTTTATGAACCCGCCGGGTATCTTACCCGCAGAATAAAACCTCTCCTCGTAATCCACAAGAAGAGGGAAAAAGTCTATACCTTCTCTCGCTTCCTCAGAAAAACATGCTGTGACAAGCAGCACGGTCTCCCCCATGGAGACCGTTACGGAACCATTAGCCTGTTTCGCTAAAGTTCCCGTCTCAAAAGTCATTACCTCTCCGCCGACCTCGACGGAAAATACATTTGCCATTATTACTCCTCCTCGTTATTTTCTCTTTATTTTCTCCTTATTCATTCAAAAGAATATCACAATCCCGCAAAAATAAAAATGACGAGGACCACAAGGGCCCTCGTCATGCAGTCACAAAAGGTCAAATAGGGAAACTAGTGGCGCAGTCCAAGGCGCTCGATAAGGGTACGGTACCTGTTGAAATCCTTGAGTCTCAAATACTTGAGCAACCTGCGCCTTTTTCCAACCATCTTCATGAGCCCGCGCTGAGAATGGTAGTCCTTCTTGTGGACCTTGAGATGCTCTGTCAATTCCCTTATTCTGGTAGTTAGAATGGCAATCTGAACCTCAGGGGACCCTGTGTCCGCATCGTGCAGCTTGAATTCCTCAATTATCGCCTGTTTCTTATCCTTATCCAACATTTCGACCACCTCTTTCATAAAATCCTAAAACCAAGTAGAGCGCCGTCACCGCTGCACCTAGTATTAGGCTACGGTATTATACCATTTGTCCTCGGTTTTGCAAAACATGAATTGTCCTATCGTCTCATACCTAAAAACAACTATTTAAAATAATCGAATAAGTTAAAGCTCATTCTGCACTCGACATTTTATTAAATTTGTGGTTATATTGTTAATATAGAGACTAGAATAGGAGGTATGTGATAATGAAGATAATACTCATAGAAGACAACCGTGATTTGGTGCAAGTTTTGGCTGAAGGGTTGACCGAAAGCGGCTTCGTCGTAGATTATGCTTACGACGGAGAAGAAGGACTCAATAAGATCTTCAAAAATGAATACGAATGCATAGTACTGGACATCATGCTCCCCAAAACTGACGGATATGAGCTCATCAAGCAGGTCAGAGAGGCGGGAAAAGACACACCAATTCTGGTTCTAACAGCCAAGGACTCGGTGGAAGACAGGGTTAAAGGCCTGGAAGAAGGCGCTGACGACTACCTAGTGAAACCTTTCGATTTTAGAGAACTTCTGGCACGCATAAATGCCCTTATAAGAAGACATACGGAACACAAAAGACCTATCTTGCAGTGCGGCCCCCTCGTTTTGGACCCAGTGGCAAGAGAGTGCAGGGTAGACGGTGAATTGATCCCCCTAAGGAAGAGGGAGTTTGATATACTTGAGCTTCTAATGCGATACGAAAACCAAGTCTTCTCAAGAGAGAGAATCATTGCTCATGTCTGGAAGAAGGAATATGACGGCACCAGTAACGTGGTGGATGTCCACATAAAATACCTGAGAGACAAGTTGCGCCCCTACAATTTAGAGGGTATAGTAGCCACAGTAAGAGGTATAGGATATAAAATTTCCTGCCCTTACAGGTGATGCCGATCTCAAAAAAAACAGCAGTAAGGCGTGAGCAAGATTGTCGCAGAATATCCAGAAAGATAAACTAAAAGAGCGGAGAAACAACTTTCTCCGCTCTTTCCAAGTAAAGCCTTCTCTTTTTTTTCTAAGCCTGATATCAGCCCTCTTCATTGTTGCTCTAGGGGCTGTGTTTTATTTTCTTAATCTCTCAAGGTTAGAAGAGATAGATAAAAACCTTTCAGTAATGTGTGGTCTCGCAGAGATAGTGAGCAAAGAGCTAGAAACCCAACCACAGGCTCTTCCCTCAAATATAGCAATTCAGCTCTATGATCAAAACTTTGTTCTACTAAAAAGCTACGGTCCACACAATCTAACCTTAATACTACCTGAAGAAATGAGGGAAAACCTATCCCAAACCCATTCTAGCAGTTCTATATCCTTCAACACTAAAAGCAACAACGTAGAAAAAGACAGCTTGCTGTGTCTTCCTCTGTACAAAGATTCTTACGCCTATCACATTTACAGGATCAGAGTACAAAAAATCCGACCTAACACAATCTCTCTTGGGCCAACTCATTATTTAGTCCTAATTTACCCAATGACAAATTTCTTCCAAGCAAAAATTGAATATTACGTAGCTTTTGCCTCAATATGGCTGCTTTTTGTGTTATTTATGGCATTATGGTGGGGAGGCCTTCACACCAAGATTAAAAGAGAGCTTCATCAGTTACGAAACGCGATAAAGTCCATTGATATAGACAAAGGCGTACACATTTCCTCTACCGAACAAATAAAGAATCCATATATACAGGAAATAGTTAAGGAACTCAATTCTCTTTTTGCAAGAATAGAGGAAGTCATCAATGGCTTACTAACGTTTACAGCGGATGCAAGCCATGAACTACGAACCCCATTGGCGATAATAAAGGGCATTGTTGACGTGACCCTTTTGAAGCCCAGAGAAATTCCTCATTATCAACGAAAACTCAGAGAACTAGGGGCCCATGCGGACAAAATGCAATCTCTATTGACAGCATTGCTTGAGATGGCCAGGCTGGAAGGCTCTGGAGAGCAAATGAAGATGGAAAGCTTGGAGCTGATGGTCATAGGGGAAGAGGTCTCCACGTCTCTTAAACCCATATTTGAGAGTAAAAAACAACTGTTGAAGCTTAGGTTAAATCCAGCCCCTATAAAGGGGAATGAAGCCCTTATAAACCAACTAATAACGAACCTATTGGACAACGCAAGCAAATACACTCACCAGGGGGGATCCATAACAGTCATAACTGATCATGATTTAAATAAGAACGAAGCTATGCTGGAAGTATGGGACACAGGAATCGGAATGGACGAGGAAACGATCAACCGATGTTTCAATCGACTATGGAGGGCAGAAAAATCCAGAACTACCCCTGGATACGGCCTAGGCCTTTCCTTGGGAATGCGAATAATAAGGATTCACGGAGGGCGCGTCGAAATAGAATCGAAACCCAACAAAGGAACTAAAATAAAGGTCTTTTTCCCCTTAGATCTGGATGCTTTCGAGGCTTACGGCCTATCTTGATCCGACACAAATCACAAAAATAAGAGGGTGGAACTCCACCCTCTTATTCAACTATATACCTTTATATAAACCTTCAGAAATTACAACCTAAAAGATACATAGAACACCCTGCCGTCCCTCCAAACGGCTAACACGACAGGACCTTCGGCTTTAGGCAAGCTCCGCACGAAAGAATCTATATCTTCTACCTTATTACCATTTACCTCCACTATTATGTCGCCGCTTCTGAGACCAACCCCATCTGCCACCGAACCTGGAGCAACCTCTGAGATCATTACTCCCGTTATCAAAGGGGGTAAATCTTTCTGTTTCCTTACAGCATCAGATACAGGTTCCACCTTTATACCAATTTTCTTGAGGTGTTCACTTAGGCTCTTTCGACCACCCTCGCTGCCTGGAATGCTACCTAACACGACTCTTACCTTCCTCTCAATGCCACCTCTTCTCAAGATTTTGAGATTTACCTTGTCTCCAGCCAGGTGACTCCTGATTTTCATTGTCAAATCCAGGTCATCTTCGACCTTCTTCCCATCCACCTCTACTATCACATCTCCCCGCATTAGCCCTGCCTTTTCTGCCGGCGAACCAGGAACCACATCTGCAACTACCGCTCCATTTTCCGATTTGATACCATAAACATCAGCAAACTCCTTAGTTAAGGGCTGTACATATACTCCCAAATATCCCCTCTTTACCCTTCCGTATTTGACCAAATCGTCCAAAATCTGCTTGGCCATGTTTACAGGCACGGCAAAACCTATTCCTTGGGCATAGGGGATTATCGCCGTGTTTATACCGATTACCTCTCCTTTCAGATTCAAAAGAGGACCGCCACTGTTGCCTGGATTTATAGCAGCATCCGTCTGGAGAAAACCATCAAAGCTGAAGTCCCTTGCCCTGATAGAACGGTTTTTGGCTGAAACAACACCGACAGTAACGGTGCTTTCAAAACCAAAAGGATTACCTATAGCTATGACCCATTCACCTACTCTAACCTTATCGGAATCCCCCAAGGGCAAAACAGGTAAATTTTCCCCTTCGATCTTGATGACCGCCAGATCGTAACTAGGATCGGTTCCAATGATCTTGGCAGGATATGTTTTGCCATCAGACATGCTGACCGTTATCTCATCAGCCCCTGCCACGACATGGTTATTGGTCAGTATGTAACCATCTTTGGAGACTATGAACCCCGAACCCTTCCCTTTCATGGGCACTAAACGGGTAAAATGCTCCAACTGGTCCCCTAAAAACTCCCTAAGGAACGGATCGTTAGCAAAGGGGCTTAGAGGCTGTCTCACCATGGTCTTCGTATCTATGTTGACCACGGCAGGAGATGTCTTTTCTACAATATCGGCTATGGGATTCCCAGTAAAAACATCGCTCCCCGAAGAGGATGCCAAAGCCGACGTTAAACTGACAAAGGTTAAAAGTAACACTGTTAAAACAGCAATCAATGTCTTTCGTAACGGATTAACCGCAAGCTTTTTCATTTTATTCACCACCTCCATACGTAATCTGCATTACATATTTTGGACCGTCTTCTATTTTATTGCATCGTAAATTCTACGGATATTTGATCCTTGGGTTTGCACCCTAAAAGATCCGAAGCTCGTCCTTGGTTAACGGCTATGGACAAGTATCCCCAACTATCCTCCAGGATCACCAGGTCACCTTTATCTACATCTGCAAATGTCCTCCCAACGGGGATGCTGAAAAGCCAACCACTAGATATCCTCAAATTTTTGATGTCTTTTCTCAGGGAACGCCACAATATGTTGGTCCTTACCGTGCCGTAAGAATCGATATAGGCTACATAGCCAGTTATTTTACCGTCCTCCATCTTGGGCTCCGGCAATGGATATTCCACAAGAATTTCTTTCTTTATCTCTTTTCCCAATGCAGATGGAGGGACCCCCATGCCTAAATCTCCTACTACAGGGGCCATGACATCTCTGGCATGGAAAGTAGGAGAAATCCTACTGAAATCAAAAAGTTCCATGCGTACGCTCCAAGCAGTCTCAATTCCGCCCAAGCGCCGTGCTGCCTCCAAGAGCAAGCCGTTATCTGGGCCCACCAAAAAATCTCCCCTTCTAACATGAAGGATGACTATCTTTCGCTCAGTTCCGACACCGGGATCCACGACGGCCAAGTGTATGCCTACCGGCATAAACGTCAGAGCCCCTGCCAATATCCATCCCCCTGAAACAATGTCGAATGGCGGCACCTCGTGGCTAATATCGATAATTGGGAGTTTAAGTCCTTTGCTTAAAAGCACCCCTTTGCAGCAGGCCACCGTCTCATCCGACAATCCAAAATCAGTCAGCATCGTCACACACTTCAGCTCAAAACTCACTTTTGGCTGTCCTCCCCTTGAGAAGTTGCACTCCTTCAATTTCCTTGTTTTAATATATCACTATATGCCTTATCTTATCCATCAAAGCCCACTGGAGGGATTGCATGCCTTCTATTTTGGACATATACGGTGCCTTGCTAAACTATTGGGGACCCCAGAACTGGTGGCCAGGTGAGACCACCGATGAGATATGCATAGGAGCTATACTCACGCAGAACACAAACTGGAGCAACGTAGAAAAGGCGCTTATGAATTTGAAAAGAAAAGGGCTCCTATCCATCTCTTCTATAGCATCTGCTCCCAAAGAAATCATAGAGGAATGTTTGAAGCCTGCAGGAACTTACAGAAGGAAGGCTCTGTACCTTATGGATTTCTCAAAGCAAGTCATCTCCCAGCTAGGTTGTATAGAAAAGCTTTTCACCCTAGGACCTAACAAAGCCCGAAAATGGCTACTCAAACAAAAAGGCATCGGCCCTGAGACGGCAGACAGTATACTCTGCTATGGGGGCAATTTCCCGTTGCTGGTCATAGACGCGTACACGCTGAGACTTGGCAAGAGAATGGGCTGGCTCTCTCCAGAGATAAACTCTTACGATAAAGCCCAAGAAGAACTTCAACTTTATTTACCGAAAGATCCAAAAGTCCTTGGGGAGTTTCACGCTCTCATAGTAAAACACTCGAAGGAAATATGTCGCAAAAAACCGCGTTGCAGCATGTGCTTCATGATGCCCTGCTGCAACGCGGTTAAAGATGCTCAAATTTAGTTATCTTCTCTTTTGCCTCTAAGCTTAGTTGCCCTGAAAGTCGCCTTTCTTGCTCTGCTTTTCAGGGGTGTTACTACCACACATCTTTGAGGTTCTACACCTTGAGAGTTCGTCGTAACATCCTCTCGATCCTTCAATGTCAAATGGATTATTCTCCGCTCCCAACTGCTCATTGGCTCCAGCTTGACAGGCCGTCCCTTCCTAGTCGCCTCCCTGGCCGCAGCCAAGGCCAACTTCTCTAAGCTCTTAAGTCTTCTTTCCTTATAACCATCACTATCAATGTTTACCCTTTTCATGCTGTCCCTTAGAACTAAATTGGCCATGTACTCTAACGCCTTTAATGTCTCTCCATAACGACCAATGATGATTCCAGCATCCTTTCCTGTCAAATTGAGGCTGTCGTCATCTATCACCTCGGGAACCACATCTAATTCCATGTAGGAGAATAATTCTTTCAGGAACTTCTTTGCTTTCAGAAGATGTAGCTCTCCAGACAAGGCAACCTGTACCTTTCTCTTCTTGCTAAACAGCCCCCAGATGCCTTTGTTCTCTTCAAGAACCTCCACTACAACATCTTCCGGCTCAACAGACCACTTCTTGCTACCAAGGGACTGCGCCTCTTCCAATGACTGAACCTCTACGATGAAACTGTTTTCCATAGGCCACTTACCCTCTCTATCCCTTTTGTTTTATTCTTTCCTGCTACCTGGCTTATCTTTGTACAATACAGGCTTTTCCTGCATCTCGACCTCAGTTTTGTGCTTCGCATACCATTGCTGAGCTACTCCCACTAAAGAAGATACCCCCCAATACAATAGAACTCCTCCGGGCAGGCTCAAACATATGAATGTCAAGAAAGCCGGCATAAACCAGTTCATAAACTGCATCTGGGGGTTAGAAGCCCCACTGAGCTGCTGCTGGTACCACGTAAGAAAAGCTATGACCAAAAGGAGTACCAGGTTGCCCAAGTACATCTGCACGTTCAATAAACCTGCTGGGTTTGCGGCGATGGCAGAAAACAACGCTCCTATTCCAATCTTATCCGCAGAGGCGCCTACCGCGGACGCCATAGTAGATAGAACTGAGCCCTCAAGGCTTATCCCTAGAAACGTGGCTCCTCCCAGGTCCAGGTTCATCAACACTCTGAAGAGGAGTATGAGTATGGGCAATTGAACAAGGAGGGGAAGACACCCCGCAGCTGGGTTTACGTTGTTTTCCTTATAAAGCCTCATGATTTCTTTGTTCAAAGTCTCTTTATCGTCCTTGTATTTTTCCTGCAAAACCTTGAGTCGAGGCTGCAGTTTCTGCATTTTCTGCATGCTCACCATCTGCTTATGCGACAGTGGATACAATAGGACACGAACCAGTAGAGTAAGAATTATTATGGCAAGCCCGTAAGAATGAGTAAGGGAATATAACCCATTGATTATCAATATTAGGAAATCGCCTGCTGCCTTCCAAATAGCACTCAATTTATTCACCTTCCCTAAATGATGTTTTTGAACTCTTATTTCTGCGGAACAAAAGAAACTCTTCGGGCACAGGGTCGTAACCACCTGGGTGCCATGGCGCACATTTTGCTATCCTCAAGATGCCCAGCAAAGTTCCTTTTATTAACCCGTGAACTTCAATGCACCCCAACGTGTACTGGGAACATGTTGGGTAAAATCTGCAATTTTTACCCAGAAATGGAGATATAAGGTGCTGATAGACCTTTATTAAAAATCTAGCTAACTTCACCGATAAGGTCAACTCTCCAATTTTATTGGCCTGATTCAATTGTTTGTTGCCCACTTTTCAGCAACCCTTCTTTGCTCAAAAGTCTTTTTAAGTCCTCATAGACTTCATGAGACTTTGCAGAAAGTCCCCTTTTCTGCAGAGAAAGGACGATCCAATATCCGTCCTTTATCATTGGATAAAGTCGCCTTGCCGCCTCTTTTAATATTCTTTTACCCCTGTTTCTTGTTACTGCACCACCCTGCCTTTTGCCGACGGCTAAACCAATCAAGGTCTTGTCCTCATGGGTCTCAATAAACAGCAGCCGCACCAACGCGCCGTTCCTTCGGCGGCCAGTGCGGAAGACCAAATCGTACTGCCATGCTTTTTTGAGCCTTATATCTGCAGGATAGCCAAGCCTTGTAGCACCCATCTTAGGCAGCTAGTCTTTTCCTGCCTTTGGCTCTCCTGTTCCTCAAAATCTTACGACCGCTATGGCTCCTTGAACGGCTCAGAAAACCAATGGTTCTCTTCCTGCGTTTATTATGGGGCTGAAAGGTCCTCTTCACGAAAAACACCTCCCGGAGATTGCTTTTAAGTATTTCAAAGGACGCTGTTTTTTGGCAGCTTGGTTACTATAACATAGCCAACTGAAGTGAGCAACAATCTTTCTAAGCTAGGGTGATTTTCTTATATGGAACTTTTGGAAGAGACTCGTAGATCTTCCAGTCAATCCTTGATAAAACCCTCCCATCTAAAATAACTAGCCTTCCCTTGTCCTCCTCTGTCCTAATTAGCCTTCCAGCTGCCTGTTTCAGCGTCAGCTTTGCTTTAGGCAGCACAAATGATCTGAAATACTCCCTACCAGAAAGGGCCTTTAAAGTTTTCATTATTGGATCTTCTGGGTGATCAAAGGGGATTCTGTCGATGATAACCTGGGTTAGTCCCTCCCCTGGAACGTCGAACCCTTCTCTAAATGTAACGCTTCCTATCAGAACGGACGTTAAATCCTCTCTGAAGGACGTAACAAGCTTGCTCAGTTGAGTATCACCCTGTACGTAAACGTTGTATTGCTTGGTCTTGCTCTTCATGTATTCTCCAACACTTTTAAGCAGGTTCAAAGAGCTCAGTAAAACCAACGTCCTGCCTCCATTTTCATCACAAAAATGCTCCACAATCCTCGATATGGTCTTTTCATACCCGAAATCTGTAACCTTTTTGTTCGTCTCAACGACCCATATCTCCATTTGTTTTTCCAATTCGAAAGGCGAATCAACCACAAGTGTTCGGTCCGCGGTAATTCCTGTCTCTTGTTGCCAATAAGAAAAATCCCCTCCCAAGGCCAACGTCGCAGAAACAGCAATCAAGCTGTGCGGCGAAAGGGCTTCAACGTTTTCTTTCAGCACTTCTGAGGCATAAACGGGAGCACTCACCAGGTGC
The DNA here is from genome assembly GCF_036847465.1 of Thermovirga lienii. Classification (NCBI taxonomy): domain Bacteria; kingdom Thermotogati; phylum Synergistota; class Synergistia; order Synergistales; family Thermovirgaceae; genus Thermovirga; species Thermovirga lienii. The sequence goes on from NZ_DAITZW010000014.1 coordinate 27,585, forward strand.
ATACCATCCCACCAATATGCCCAGTTGGGGTAATTGCAGAAGCTAGTGCACCAAGAAAGTTGCTCATATGATTTTCTTAACCCCTCAAAGGTTTCCAAAACGGCCAAAGAAAAGAAAGATTCGTCAGCACCATCAAGCTTTTCATCGTTGACAACTCTTTGAAGTTCTCCCGAGATAACATCGTACTCTCCTTTTAATTTCAAGAAGAGCTCGGACTTCAAGGCCCCCGAAAGTACTTGGCCAGGTTTCAAGTTTTTTTCAAAATTCACAAACAATTCCTTGCCGAGTTTCAAAAAATTATTGCCGCTTTTAACCAGGATATCCGCCTCTTTAAATCCCTCCTTATACAAGAAGGGCACGACCTCTTTAAGGAGCATATTTATGGGCCTTTGGATATTGAGAAACCCCACTTTGATAGCTGAAACATTTCGAGCAATTTCAGCAACCCTGTGGGCCTCGTCGAAGATTAGAACATCTACTGGAACTACGAACTTTCCCTTTGAGCCAATGAGGTGAGAAAGAAAAAAGTGATAATTGGTAACCACTATGTCCCAACTTTGAGCTTTTTTAATTAATTTCAGAAAAAAACATTCGCTCCTGAAGGGGCATCTTGTTCCCAGGCAATCCTCTTGAGAAATGGCAAATTTAAAGCTCCATTCTATCGGAACATATGAAGCAATCTCGTCAAGTTCACCATAAGTAGTCCTATCAAACCACAAACCAATTTCCGTGGAAACTGAAGAATCTGCATCTTTTAGTTCATGCATCACCTTTCTGTAGCAAGCATAGTTATTTTTGCCTTTTATGGCTCCGCACTTTACACCGGCATCGAAAACCTGCATTAACCTTGGGATATGGTGATCCATCATCTGGTTTTGCAGGTTGCGAGTCGATGTAACGTATACAACTTTTCCCCCTTGTTGAGCAAACAAAAGAGAGGGCACAAGCAGAGATAAAGTTTTGCCTGTACCGGTTGGAGCCTCGGCCAAAAGCACCTCTCCAGAGTTCATGGCTTCCCAAAACTCCTCGGCAAGACGTACCTGATCCTTTCTGTATTTATAACCAGAGACTACTCGGGATAGCGGTCCCTCTTCAGAAAACAACTCGGATATCCTATCTTTTTGGCATTCTCTTTCCACAATCATCATACCTTGCAGCTCCATGATCTTTTTATCACAGACATGGATTTCAACCAAAATACCACTACCAAAGCCACCGCCATCAATACCCCTATTCCAGACATAAGAAAAAGAAAGTAGTTGAACAGGCCATGTACCAGGACTGGCAAAAACAGGATCCTGAAAAGGGAGTATGTTACAGCACCACCGAGTTTCTGCCTGGCAGCTTCATAACCCATAAAAAGTCCGCAAAGCCCATGAAGCGGTACCGACAGAAAAGCTCTCCAACCAGCCACCAGAAAGGGATTCAATGCACCAAAAACATAGAATAAGTTCTCCAAGGTAGCAAAACCCAAAGCCACAGAGGTTCCATATACGATCCCATCATAACATTCATCGCACACCTTATGATCTATGAACCTCTTCAGAGCGAGCCATTTCATATACTCCTCTACTAGAGCAACGCCCATAATTTGATACACCAAGGGGCCCAGTACAACCAAATAGCTAGTGAAGATCTCCAGCAATGCCGCCGGAAAGACAAACAAGGCTCCAAAAACAAAGGAACGCACTACCATCCCCAGTGGTTCTGGCTCCAATCTGTCCTTGTGGTAGTACCACCAAACCAATGCAAGTCCCGGCGCAACCGACACAATGAACAACAACTCTACTTTGTTTTCCAAAAAATCACGCCCCAATTTTTTGGATCGGCCTTCCCTTTTACAGTATATTTATATTATACTTTCCTATTGTTGCAGAAGGTATAAAACCCATGTTAGAATGAGGTCTGCCGTAGAAGGAGGTGAAGGATTTGCCAAACAAGAAATCTGCCGCAAAAAAGATACGCATAGCGGAAAGGAACAGGTTGTACAACAAGTATTGGAATACTCGCTGTAAGACAACTGCCAAGAAAGTGCTAGAAGCCGTGGCCAGTGGCGATAAAGAGCTAGCTTTAAAAAGGCTAGACGAGGCCCAGTCCGTCCTGGACAAAGCTGCAGTTAAGGGCGTAATTCACAAGAACAAGGCCGCTCGCAAAAAATCCAGACTCACCAAGGCAGTTAAAAGCCTTTTTCCTAATACAGCAGATGCCTAACTTCTTTCGCGCATTTTAGCCGGACATCCATCTTAACTTTTCAAGAAGGACGTCCGGCTTTGCTGTTCAATAAGGCCAACAGGGCCATTTCCACCACTTCCCATGCCCCCGCGGACAACCTTTTATTCATACAACTTGCTTTTATCATTTCCGACACAAAGCGTCTCAAAGCTTTTGTGCTATAAATACGAGAAGCCAAGAGCGCCTTTTTGGCTTGATAAGGTTTCGCTCCAAATGCACTCAATATATCTTCCTTTTTTTCACCTTTATCTTTATAATCAGCAAGATACATAGCTAAGCGCATCCTCCTGTGGAGGCCGCTTACAACGGGCAAAACATCACTCTCTTTCTTTATCCTCGCTAAAGACCGCACAACCAATTCTGCCTTACCCTCACAGAGTCCATCCAAAAGGTTTAAAAAGGCCTTACTCCCTTCATCTACGCACAAATTCTTGACGAGATCCTCAGTTACAAGGCCATCGCTTGCCAATGTGGTCAACTTATCTATTTCACTTTTTATCTCTTCAGGATCCTCAATCCATTCCTCCAATAGGGAAATAGCCCCAGCCTCCCACTTAACACCTGTCTTTTTTATTAGGCCCTTTATCCACTCTATCCTTCCTGATGTCCAATGAGGAACTTTATCTGGCTTTTTTATGGTAGCAAGCTTAATGACATCCCGAGGTATGTACTTTTCCACATTTCCCTCATATAACAGCAGGATGACTGTAGAGGCCAATTCCTTCTTCTCTACCTGGAGAGCTAGAGGCGATGGGAGGGGGCCCATCGCCTCTGGTGAATCTACCACGTATATATTCTTTTCTTCAAAAAGGCCACCTGTCGTAGCCGTAGAGAAAAGCTCCCACCAATCGGCCTGTTCTGAACGAGCGGCCACGGCAAACCCTTCTTCAGAAAGTCCTCTTAGCGCCTCCTCAAGCAGCCTACTCTTGGCAGGTTCCTTAGCACAAATCAAGAACAAGGAAGGCACTTAATTCTTCACCACCACATTCACAAGCTTGTTAGGTACCACAATCACCTTGACGATCTCTTTCCCTTCAAGCCTCTTGACGACTTGTGGGTCCTCGAGAACTCGCTTCTTCAAGGACTCTTTATCCAGGTTTGCAGGAACCACCAATTGGGCCCTAACCTTTCCGTTTATCTGTAGCACCACGTTAACCTCTTCTTCTACCAATGCGCTGGGATCCACCTCGGGCCACGATGTCTCGCACACTAGCTTATCGTTGCCCAAGAGCGACCATAGTTCCTCCGATATGTGGGGAGCTACGGGAGAAAGGCAAAGAAGTAACACTTCCACTCCTTCTCTGAATATGACCCAATCGTCTTGGTCCTTGGGCATAAAAGCTCCCAACGCGTTAGACAACTCCATCAACCTTGCAACAGCTGTATTGAATTGCTTCTCCACCTCTATATCCCTGGTGACATCCTCTATGGTTTTATGAATTTTTCTCTTAAGATCCCGCGCGGCCTTTTCCTTAATCTCGTCCATCCTCAATCTTCTGGTTGAGGCTTTCTTGAGTTCCTCAAGGTTTTCCTCCACCAATCGCCAGACCCTGTTCAAGAACCTATGAGATCCTTCGACACCTCTATCGGACCAGTCAAGGTCTTTCTCCGGAGGAGCGGCGAACAAGATAAACAACCTGGCCGTATCCGCGCCGTATTTACGAATTATCTCGTCGGGGTCCACCGCATTACCTTTTGATTTCGACATCTTGGCTCCATCCTTAATCACCATACCCTGGGTTAACAGGTTGGCAAAGGGCTCCCTGACGTTCACTAAACCCAAGTCAGCCAGAAACTTTGTGAAAAACCTGGCATATATAAGATGGAGACAAGCATGCTCTATGCCTCCTATGTACTGATCTACGGGCATCCAATAATTTACATCCTCCTTGCGGAACGGCCCCTCCTGAGTCCAAGGAGAGGCAAAGCGCAAGAAGTACCAAGAGGAGCATATGAAGGTATCCATTGTATCTGTTTCTCTCTTTGCGGGGCGGCCGCAGCAAGGGCACTTGGTATTAACCCACTCATGATGATCTTCTAGAGGGTTCCTCCCGACCTTCATCTTAACATCCAAGGGGAGCTCCACCGGCAATTGGTCCTCAGGAACAGGGACAATACCACAGCTCTCACAATAGACCACAGGAATAGGCGCCCCCCAGTACCTCTGCCTGGAGATAAGCCAATCTCTCAACCTGTAATTGACTTCCCTTTTCCCCCAGCCGTTCTCCTCAAACCATTCGGCCATTTTTACTTTAGCTTCCTCGGTGGGCATTCCATCGAAAGGACCTGAGTTTACTTGGATACCATCCTCTTCAAAGGCCCTCTCCATGGTCTTGCCATCCAGCTTTTCCCCTGATTTAGGATTGATCACAACCTTTACGGGGATTCCATAGCTCCTTGCGAACTCGAAGTCCCTCTGGTCATGAGCAGGAACTCCCATTATTGCGCCAGTTCCATACTCCATCAATATGTAGTTTGCTATCCATATGGGCACTTCCTCACCATTTACTGGGTTTATCGCCCTCAATCCCGTATCCACACCTAGTTTTTCCGCGTTTTCTCCCCTTGTTTCAGCTGGTGCTGCTTTGTGCTCCTTTACGAACTTCTCTACTTCTTTTCCGTTAGGTGATGCTTTTATTATCTCCTCTACCAATGGGTGTTCCACGGCCAAGGCCACAAAAGTGACACCAAATATGGTATCTATGCGGGTAGTGAAGGTCTCAATCTCAATGTCCTTCCCACTAACCTTAAAGGATAACCTTACGCCCTCCGATCTTCCAATCCAGTTCCGCTGCATTATCTTTACTCTTTCGGGCCAACCTTTCAGTTCATCAAGAGAGTCCAAAAGTTCTTGTGCGTAGTCGGTTATCCTCAAAAACCACTGTTCCAAATTTTTCTTCACCACCGGCGTTCCACAACGCCAGCAGTGTCCGTCGTTTATAACCTGTTCGTTTGCAAGAACGGTGCTACAGCTTTCACACCAATTCACCGGCGCTTTCTTCTTGTAAGCCAAGCCTTTCTTGTAAAACTGGAGGAACAACCACTGAGTCCATTTGTAATAATCGGGATTGCAAGTCTCAACCCTTCTTCGCCAGTCATAACTGCACCCCATGCTCTTTAGCTGTTTGGTCATGTGCTCTATGTTGTCCCATGTCCATTTATTCGGATGGGTACCGTACTTTATTGCGGCATTTTCCGCCGGCAAGCCAAAGGCATCAAATCCCATGGGGTGAAGCACGTTGTAGCCTTTCATCCTGAGGAAGCGAGCCAACATATCCCCTATCGAATAATTCCTCAAATGCCCCATGTGAAGAGCTCCACTAGGATAGGGGAACATCTCAAGACAGTAAAATTTCTCCTTTTCTTCACTAACATCCACGTTGAAGGTTCCGTTTTCCTCCCAATAGCGTTGCCACTTCTTCTCTATCGTGTTGAAATCATACCCCACAGCTCTTCCTCCTCCATCCGGTACTTATTTCAAGTAAGGTTGGATACCATTATATATATGTTGTCCCCTTGAAGCAAAACCCTTTAGCTAAATTTCTTCCTTCTCTCCTTTCTTCCTATCGACTATAGCCCCTAAAAGGTCAATGGGGACAGGGAAGATGGTGGTCGAATTGTTTTCTGACGCTATCTCTCGCAAGGTCTGAAGGTACCGTAATTGTATCGTAATTGGAGATGCTTCCATCCATTTGGCTGCCTCTGTCAACTTCTCTGCTGCCTGGAGTTCCCCTTCGGCCGCTATTATCTTGGCCCTTCTCTCCCTCTCTGCTTCTGCCTGACGGGCCATAGCTCGCTTCATTCCTTCTGGAAGTTCCAATTCCTTGACCTCTACGGCGCTCACCTTTATACCCCAAGGATCTGTGCGTTCATCTATAATATGCTGTAACTCCACATTTATCTTGTCCCGAGCGGATAAAACTTCGTCCAACTCGGACCTACCCACAACAGATCTCAGGGTGGTTTGAGAAAGCTGGCTGGTGGCAACTATATGGTTTTCTACCTCTATTATTGACTTTGCTGGATCCAACACTCTGAAGTAAACCACGGCATTAACCTTCACCGGAACGTTATCCTTCGTTATAACTTCCTGATAAGGCACATCAAGGGTTACCACTCGCAAATCTACCCTGTACAGCTTGTCTACAAAGGGCACTATCAAAACCAGCCCTGGGCCCTTGACTCCTACAAACCTTCCCAATCGAAACACTACACCCCGCTGATATTCGGGAACAATCCGCACAGCAGAGGCCAAAAGCACCACTAGGATTACTATGGTTCCCACATAGCTACCCATACTAAATATGGCGTCTATGATACTACCCATCATTGCCATCATCCTCCTTCTTACCGATAATTGGTTCCACATAAAGGACCAATCCTTCACTTTTGATAACCCTTATAGGGGTATTACTTTCTATCTTGTCTCCATTTAGGCTTTTGGCCTCCCAAATCTCACCGTGACACTTTACAGTCCCAGAGGGGGCCAAATCGGTTAGCGCCACCCCTTCCAAGCCGATAAGCCCCTCACTTCCTGAAACGGCCTTCTTGGACAAGGATCTCCAAACAGCCCAGGCCGCCAACAAAAAGAAAACAGTGATCGCACCCACAGCACCAACCAAGAAGCTGTAAGACATGTTCAAAAGCTCACCTCCCGGAGCCCTGTATATGACCAATCCCCCCACAATGAGGGCAGCAGCGCCAAACAGACTTAAAATGCCTATTCCGCCAACGGCAAGATCCAGGATCATTACAGCAATGCCGACGACAAGCAAAACTATCCCTGCCCAATTGAGAGGAAGCATCCTCAAACCTAAGGAGCCAAGCAAAACCAGGACAAGACCCGAAGTGCCAAGGACGAAACCTCCAGGAGACATAACCTCAAATATAATGGCGTAAAGTCCAACCAACAAAAGCAGATAAGCCACATCCGGCCGGGATATAAAGTGGAGCGCTTTCAGCCTAGGAGACATTTCATAACGATGAACCCTGTAATCTTTCAGGTCCAACTTTGCCGTACTACCCGCCAACTTAACTAATCTTCCATCGATCGCCTCAAGGAGTGTAGCTAAATCTGAAGCTACAACATCTATCACCCCTTCCTGCAAGGCCTCCCTTGCCGTGTAGGAGACGCTCTCCGTAACCATTTTTTCACAAGAGATTAGATCCCTGCCTCGCTCTTCCGCCAAGGCCCTAATTTGGGCAGCAAGGTCATTGGTTATCTTTCTGTTCATCTCCTCTGGTACATCTTCGCCTCCTGCAGTGACTGGGTGAGCAGCCCCCACGTTGGTTCCAGGTGACATAGCTGCCACGTGAGCGGCCTCCAATATAAAGGCCCCAGCAGAAGCAGCCCTAGCTCCCGCTGGACTCACCCATACCACCACCGGCACCGGGGAATCCAAAATCTTCTGCGTAATGGCTCGCATGGAGCTCACCAAGCCCCCAGGGGTATCCATATCTATGACTATGAGCTCTGCATTGATTTTTTCTGCCTCCGAGATGACGTCTTCCAAATGGTCTTCCATTACCACCCCCACTACTCCGTTGAAAGAAGAGTTCAAGACATTCTTTACTTCCCTTATCTCCACTCCGTAAGCAGGGCAAGACGCTGCTATAAACAGAAAAAACATCACTCCCAAACACCATTTGCCGGCCCTATAACTTCTCATAACCCCACCTCTTCCAGTGCCTCCTTAATGTTTTCAACCTTATATAAGCTTACACCTTCTATTTTTTCTAACTCCTGCCCCTTGCTTATTATGAAGCGTTTGTAGCCAAGCCTTTTAGCTTCCTTTATTCTGCTTGTTATTCGCGGCAGTGGCCTAACCTCTCCGGCAAGACCAACTTCCCCTATAAAGCAATAAGAAGGATCAACTGGCCTGTTATGATGCGCCGACGCCAAGGCCGCGCAAAGAGCTAAATCCGCCTGCGGTCCCCTTACTGCAAGCCCCCCAACCACATTGACGTACACATCTTGGGAAGTAGTCGAGACCCCAAAGCGCCGTTCAAGTACCGCCAAAAGGAGCTGTAGTCTGCTAGGATCTATCCCTATAGCTGTTCTCTTGGGGTAAGGAAAGGGCGAAGTAGCAACAAGGGCCTGAAGTTCCACCATGAAAGCCCTGGATCCTTCCACTACAGGGGTAACCGTCACTCCTGGTACTTTCTCATCCTTGTTCCTCCAGTAAAGCCTGGTAGGGTCGTTCACCGCAAAAAGTCCCTTGTCAAGCATCTCGTATACGCCCATCTCGTCAGTAGCGCCAAAACGATTCTTTACAGCCCTCAAAACTCTGTAGGGAGAAAGTCTATCCCCTGAAAAGAGCAACACAGTATCCACCATGTGTTCTAGAAGTTTCGGTCCTGCAATAAGCCCTTCCTTGTTTATGTGGCCTATCATCACCACAGTACAGCCGTTCTGTTTTGCTGAAGAAATGGCTTTCTGGGCTACAGCCCTAACCTGCGAAGGGGTACCTGGAAGTCCTGGCAAGCCACCGGAAGTAAAAGATTGCACGCTGTCTACTACCACTAGATCCGAGCCCGACGAACCGGCTAACAAATCATCGATGTTGTACCCTGAGCCTATTTTTAGGTTTTGGGAAGCTATTCCCAATCGCTTCGCCCTCAAGGCTACTTGAGAGGGGGACTCCTCTCCGGAAAGGTAAACAACATTTTTCCCCTTTTGGGCCATCTTCAGACAGGTCTGCAGCAGAATGGTAGATTTTCCTATACCCGGCTCACCGGCCAAAAGAACGGAGGAACCAGGTACCCATCCCCCACCTAAAACCCTATCCAACTCTTCGTCTTGCGAGGACAACCTCTCAGGACTTTTTATTTCGTGTAAAGACAAAGGCAGAATAAAAGATTTCATCTGAGAGTCCTCTGATGGAAGGGGGAAAATCTCCTCTATAGTGCCCCATGCACCGCACTTAGGGCATCTACCAGACCAAGTGGTTCCTTTGTATCCACATTCTATGCATTCATATTTTTTGCTTTCTTTCTTGGCCATCTTTACACCAACCTCTCTACAATATTACATTATAATTCTTTACTATACTACCGTACATAGATATTTTACGAAAAACTCCCTAATAAAAATCCAACCCACGCCGATAGCAGCCATTTTGATATAATAATCGAACCGCACCAGCTATTGACAACAAGGAGTGATGAATTATATTTCTTCTTTCCTCTTTCTTGGTCATCCTTTTTTTCGCCCTGCTGGGAGCAAATACAGGCAAAGACATAAGAAGCGAAGATTATTGCCTGGCAGGCAGGAAGTGTTCTGCTATATCGGTTTCGGGGATATTGCTGGGCGCTCTTGTTGGGGGCGCGTCAACGGTCGGAACGGTCCAGATGTCCTACTCTTACGGCCTTTCAGCTTGGTGGTTCACTCTGGGCGGAAGTATTGGTTGTCTGGTTTTAGGTTTGTTTTTTGCAGCTCCACTACGGGCCTCAGGCTTGCAAACTATAACTCAGTTTCTAGCAGAAAAATACGGCTCAAAAACTGCAAAAGTTTCCATGTGGGCCTCCGTTATAGGGACGTTCATATCGGTAATTGCCCAGTTTCTTGCGGGAGCCGCTCTGTTGAAGGGAATCCTTCCGATAAGCGACTGGGCAATAATGCTAATTTTCTCATTGGCCATCCTTGCTTTCATATTTCTCGGAGGTCTGAAAAGCTACAGCAAAATAGGCGTATATAAGATTGTTTTTCTGTACGGGATACTGTTTTTGTGCTTTATAGTATCCTTTAGGGAGCTTGGTTGGGATTATCTAAAGGTCACCAAAAACCTTCCTTCCAAGCCCTTTTTTTCCCTGTTCGGGTTGGGCGTTGGAAAAGGTTTAAGCGCAGGTACATCCCTGGTAGTGGGAGTTTTATGCACTCAAATATATATCCAGGCCGTATTCTCCTCCTCCTCGCCTAAAACAGCAAAGAACGGAGCTTTACTTGCCGCTCTACTGATGCCCCCTTTGGGACTTTTGGGAATATGGATAGGCTTGTACCTTAGAAGCTCAGGTGTTGATATATCTCCGTCGGAGGCTCTCAGCTTTTTCATACACAATCACTTCCCACCATTTTTGGCCGGAGCTATTTGGGCAGGCATACTAATTACGGTCATCGGCACTGCAGCTGGCTTGGCGCTGGGAATGGCCACAAACTTGGTATCAGATTTTCTAATTCCCGCCAGAATACAAGGAACAAACCATCTGTGGCTTAACAGGTTAATGATACTGGTGGTAATCTTCGGTGCTGCAGTTATCGCAGCTTTGGGTAAAGCCTCTATGATCCTGGAGTGGAGTTACCTTAGCATGGGACTTAGAGGAGCTGGAACGTTTTTCCCCCTAGTCATAGGTATACTTAAACCTGGCCTTTTACCCCCAAGGTGGGCCTTTTGGTCCAGTACCCTTGGACTGTCCACCACCCTCTTTTGGCCATTGACAGGGCTTCCAGTAAAACCTCTTTTTGCTGGGCTAGGGGCCTCTGCTCTGGCATCCATGATAGGTCTGTTCATGAATTCCATAAAAAAGGGGTAGCCCTGGTTTTCTCAGCTACCCCAACCTATTCAGCGCTTATAACCTATAATATCCCTGAGTAGCTTCTTCCTTGCTTCTATATCCTCGTTCCCTTCCACACCTTTAGGGGAAGCCCCATCAATAACCCCCATCACCCCTCTGCCTTGGCCCGTCTCAGCCACTATGATTTGAAGAGGGTTGGCCGTCGCGGCATATATCCTGCATACTTCCTGAATGGATTTGAGTTTATTGAGGACATTGATGGGGTAACCCTTTCGGAGCAGCACGACGAAGACATGTCCTGCACCGATCCTCTTCGCATTCTCCACAGCCGCCTCAACCAAGTCCTCGGCGTTGCCGTCCTTCCTTATAAGGCACGGTCCAGAGGCTTCGTTGAAAGCTATCCCAAACTCCAAGTACGGCGATGTGGTAACCAAAGCCTCATACATGTCCTCAACGGTCTTGATAAAATGGCTCTGTCCTACAATTATGTTACATTCATCGGGAATGGTCATCTCAACAACATCCAGTTTCACCTTCTCCTCCACGGTTCGGCACCTCCTTTTAGAGTCAATA
>NZ_DAITZW010000015.1:0-37985 GCF_036847465.1 Thermovirga lienii
CAAGTATCCACGACGGAATTGTAACATTTAATCTATATTGTAGCATCACACTGGGTAGGCTACCCCTTCTAGGGCCTCCTCAAAACCTACGTCCCGTTTTGTCGCTCTCGCATATTTTCTGATCAAGAAATCTTTGGCCACCGCAGGGAAAAGAACATAACTTAGGACATCCTCCGGCTCAACCATCCAAGGTTTGATAACCTCTCTTGCCTTTTCGAGCTCTGGCTCTAGAATCTCTCCCGGGCGGCTCTCTATGGGTTTATCATCGCCAATCACTATTTTCTTTATGTCCTCATCCATTTCACCCGGAGGCCTTCCGTAAAAACCTAAAAAGTAGTTTTTAACTTCCTTGGGAACTATCTTCCATCTTTTACCCGTCAGGACGTTCAATGTTGCCTGAGTTCCAACAATTTGGCTAGTGGGAGTAACAAGAGGAGGATAACCCATTTCCTTTCTGACCTTGGGCACCTCTTCCAATACATCCTGCAATTTGTCCAGAGCATTTTGCTCCTTCAGCTGGCTTACAAGGTTCGAATACATCCCCCCGGGGATTTGGTATATTAGAACGTTTACGTCCACCCCTTCTATCCCCATTACGAGGTTCCTATTCTCTTCCTTAACCTTTTTGAAGTGCTCCGCTACAGGGACCAACTTTTTAAGGTCTATCCCAGTATCCAGGTCGCCACCTTTCAAAGCAGCCACTATCGCTTCGGTAGCTGGCTGGCTTGTGCCCATTGCTAAAGGCGATATGGCACAGTCCACAACATCTGCCCCAGCCTCTAAGGCTGCGAAGTAAGCCATGGAAGCCATTCCACTCGTATAGTGGCAATGCACCTGCACTGGCAGAGAAGTTCTTTCTTTTATCGCCTTAACCAAATTGAACGCATCTACAGGGCTTAAAAGTCCGGCCATGTCTTTAATGCATATGGAATCCGCTCCCATCCCTTTCATCTCCAACGAAAGCTTCGCGAAGGATTCCAACGAATGCACGGGAGAGATGGTATATGATATGCACATCTGTAGGTGGCAACCTTCCTTCTTGATCTGGTCGGCAGCGACCTCCATATTCCTCAAATCATTCAGGGCATCAAACACCCTTATGATGTCCAACCCGTTGCTCACGGCCCTTTTCACAAACTCACGGACCACGTCATCCGCATAATGCCGATAACCTACTAGATTCTGCCCTCTCAAGAGCATTTGCAACTTGGTCTTCTTGAACCTTTTTCTGAGCTCTCGAAGGCGCTGCCATGGGTCCTCGTCCAAAAAGCGCATACAAGCATCGAAAGTGGCACCACCCCAAACTTCCAAGGAGTGATAGCCTACTTCATCCATCAGCTCCGCAACTGGTAGCATGTCCTTAGTACGTAACCTCGTGGCCATTATGGATTGATGAGCATCTCTTAAAGCCGTCTCGGTTATTCCTACTTTCCTTTTTTCCTTTGGAGGCTTTATTTCCACCTGCTCCTTTTCCTCTATTACAACACCAGATGTACCCTTCACGCTATCTTTCTTAATGTTTTTCTTTTCTCTCGGCTCCATTTAGGCACCTCCAAGCTATACCTGTTTCAATGTTAGCTATTTTATACTCATGTTTATTTTTATTCCACCATTAAATGTCAACCTTGGATCTCTGCCATAGGGCCTCCAAGTCTTCCAAGGAAAAGTCCGACCATCTCTTCCCGCTTTTTTCTACAGTCTCCTCGATGAACTTAAACCTCTTGGTAAATTTATCGTTTGCCTTCTGAAGGCATATCTCAGCATCCTTTCCTAGGTGTCTAGCCAAGTTCACAACTATAAACAACAAATCCCCCAACTCTTCCTCTATTTTGCTGTCTTCGCCTTTTTCTTTTGCTTCTTTAAGCTCCTCTACCTCTTCCTGCAACTTATCGAATAGAGGGGCCAAGTCCCCATGGGGCCAATCAAACCCTACCTTAGCAGCCCTTTCTTGTATTTGTAGTGCTCTTATCAAAGCAGGCAATTTTTTGGGTATTCCAGCCAAGACGGAAGTATCCTTTCTCCCTTCTTTTCTTTCTTCCTTCTTTATCTTTTCCCAGTTTTTCCTTACTGCGTCACTTGAGTCCACCTCGACGCTGCCGAACACATGAGGATGTCTCCTAATCAACTTTGAGGTCAGCCGTTCTATGACGGAATCAAAGTCAAATGCCTTGTTTTCTTTGGCTAGTTGAGAGACAAACACTACCTGCAGGAGTAAATCCCCACACTCTTCCTCTATCTCTTGGAGGTCCTCTCTATCTATTGCCTCCACAAGTTCGTATGCTTCCTCTATTATGTAGGGTTTCAAGCTCTCCATAGTTTGTTCTCTATCCCACGGGCACCCTTCAGGAGCTCTAAGTTTTTCCATCACATCAAGCAGATTGGCTAGTTTTTTACCCAGTTTGTCCCTGTCAGTCATTTAACTTCCTCCTTGGCCATTCCTAAAAAGCTTAAAAGCGCTCTATCCAAAATAGGCAAACCTCGATATCCGCCCGGCCCCACTATACTACCATCAGATTTGTAAAACCACTCCTTGGATGGCAACCTAGATATTATATCTTTGCTTTTGCTCCACACCAATGTCTCTTCTTCTGTGCATCTTACACTTGTAATGCCTACCTTAGGACCTATGAGCTTTACCCTTGCTATGGCAAACAAAAACTTCATGCTCTCTGGTAGCTTTCCGAACCTATCCCTGGCCTCCCCTTCCAAAGCATACACCTCTTCCAGCGATTCGCTTCTCAACAACCTACGGAAAAAGGCCACCCTAACCGATGACTGGGGCATGAAATGGGAAGGAAAAGATAGCGGCAACCTCACATCCACGTGGGTCTGCAAAGACTCCTCCTCTTTCCCTCTAATTTTTCTAACTTCTTCCTCTAGCATCTTACAGTACAGATGGAACCCCACTCTTTCCATATGTCCATGCTGGCGCAAGCCCAAAATTTCTCCGCCTCCTCTAATTTGTAAATCTCGCCTTGCCAACTCGTAGCCTGTCAAGCCCTCTCCCAAATCGGCTATCGCTTCCAACCTTTCTCTTGCTTCAATAGTGAGAACCTCCTCCTTGGGATACATAAAAAAGGCAAAGGCTTGTTCCTCTCTTCTTCCTATCCTTCCCCTAAGTTGGTAGAGCTGAGCCAACCCAAGGTCCTGAGAATTATCAACTATTAGAGTGTTGGCGGAGGGGATATCCAAGCCACTTTCTACGATGGTAGTACATAACAGGACATCGATCTCTTTCGCTATGAATTTGTCCATGACCCGGCTCAATTCCTTCTCCTTCATCCTTCCATGAGCTACACCTAGTCTGACGCCAGGTAAAAGGTTGGACAAAAACGACGCTCTTTGACTGATGGTCTCCACTCTATTATGGATATAGAAGACCTGTCCCCCTCTGTTTTTTTCCCTTAATATAGCCTGTTTCACCAACAAGGGATCCCAAGTCCCAATATAAGTTATTACGGGCTTACGTCTGTATGGTTGGGTGTTTATTATCGAGAGGTCCCTAAGGCCGCCCAAAGCAAGATACAGGGTCCTAGGTATGGGGGTTGCCGTCATGGTCAAGACGTGTACACTGGGATCTATAAATTTAGGTAACTCCTTGTGAAGAACCCCAAAGCGATGTTCTTCGTCTATTATAACAAGGCCCAAATCCTTGACTTTCACGTCTTTCTGGAGCAGCTTATGGGTTCCTATCAGGATGTCCACTTCTCCAGAGGCCAATTTCTCCTTTATGCGCCTCTCTTCAGAGGAAGACGAAAACCTGGATATATGCTCTATGTTTATAGGCAAACCTGCACATCTGATCTTGAATGTCCTGTAGTGTTGCTGGGAAAGGATCGTAGTAGGAGCCAATACAAAAACCTGCCGCCCATTTTCTACCATCTTCACTGCAGCCCTAATAGCAACTTCAGTTTTTCCTATGCCTACATCTCCAACAAGCAAACGGTCCATGGGTCTATCCGATTCAAGATCTTTTTTAATTGCCATTACGGCCTTTTCTTGGTCCTTAGTAAGTGGGAATGGACAATCAGATTCAAGTTTCTTTATAATCTCCCCATCCTTACTGCAGGGTTTGGCTTTTATAGTTTCCCTCTGGGAGTACATTGCTACAAGCATTTCTGCAGCTTTTTGAGCCCTTTCCCTTGCCTTGGCTTTGGACTTGGCCCACGCCTTTCCTCTAAGACTGTCTAGCTTTACCTCCAACGTCTCAGGAACGTAATAAGGCGTTATCTTGTAAAGCTGCAAAAGGGGAACCATCAGGCGTTTTTTCTCCGTAAATTCGAGAACCACGAAATCGGTGGACATGCCATCTATTGTTAGGGTCTCTAAACCCAAATTTTTGGCTATACCATAATCTTCATGCACCACATATGTGGACCTAGCTACCAACTCATTCCACTCCAGAGGTGGACCTGAAGAAACTTCCCTTTCATTTGCGATCGGAATACCATGCAGCTCAAATTCGCTCAAATAAACTACTTGAGAATAATGATCTATAAAACCTCCAGTTATTTTACCTGTCTTGACGCATATACTGTTATTATGCTCCAGCAAAGTTTCATCCTTGTCAGAACAAAAAACATGCACATCATAGCTCTTTCCTATCCAGTATCTAACAAAATCCCGATAGGCCCTGACATCTCCTTTAAAGGGAGGAATTTCCTCTATTTTGGTCCTGAAATCGGCCAAAGCTAAATTCTTGGTGACCTCGAAAACTTTGACATCGGAGAAAGACTTCAAAACTTCTCCCCAACTTAAAGAAACCAAATCTCCCTCTTTAGCGTCTTTATAAATTGCCTCAGCTAACCAACGCCAATCGCTGGCGTTTTTGTCTATTTCGCTAGGTTCATACAACACCACTTTGGTGTCCAACGGAATCAAATCCCTTAAAGGCGTTTTCCCTCTGCCCTTTAAACTTAAAAGGCACACTTCATCTACTAGTTCAATGCTTCTTTGGTCTTCGATCCTAAAGAAACGAACGCTCTCCACAGCGTCATCGAAAAACTCTATTCTGACAGGGTTTTTGTCTCCGGGGCTAAAAACATCTACTATGCTGCCTCTACTGACGTACTGCCCTGGCAACCAAACAATATCTACCCTCTCATACCCTTCTTTCGAAAGCCATTCTAAAAGTTCGTCTCTATCAACCAGACTACGTCGTTTTACTTGAAACACTCTTCCAGGAAGTATGAAAGGAGCCATAAGAGATGAAGAGGTGGCAACCATATACCCTTTATCGTTGTTCCAATCTACTAGGGTCTGACCTCTTTTTATCTTGAGCGCTTCATTTTCAAACCCCTCTTGGGTCAAAGGTAACTCCAATAAAACGCTCGTTTCTTTATCCTTGCCTGATATAGACGCCCAGTCCACCAAGAAATCTTCTTGCGTCCTTTTATCTGGCAAAACAAACAAAACAGGGGGAGTTAACCCCCTTGAAATCCAAGCCAAGGCACTAGTTTTGCCTTTTAAGTGAATTCTGCTTCGATCTTTATGCTCTTTTTCGTCTAGATCCTTTAAGTTGTTTATATATCTAACCATTTTTGCCTTTCATAACAAGCAAAAGGGAGGAAAACAGGCACCGTCTCCCTCCCATCATACATATTAGGCATTCAAAGCAAAAGAGTTGGCTATCTGCATCCCTTTATCCCAGTCGCCATTAACTACACAGTTTATAACCTCAATTCCCTTGTCGAACAACATTGGCAATTTTTCTTTCTCTTCCTCAGTGAATTCAGACAACACAAACTCTGACAACTCCAGCTGCTCTGTATTACTGCCTATCCCAATCCTTAAGCGAGGCACTTCTAGTGTTCCCAAAGCAGCCAGTATGGACAGCATACCGTTATGCCCACCTGCTGAACCCTTTTTTCTAAGCCTCATCCTACCAAAGGGTATAGCCACATCATCATAAACAACCAAAACATCACTAGCATCCTGGATAAATCCTTCAGGTAAATCCTTCAAGGCAGATCCACTTCTGTTCATATAGGTAGTGGGCTTCATCATGGCTACATCTCTGCCGTTGATGGATACTGGCCCCCACAACATGTAACTCGCCCCATTAGTTCGCAGTTTCGCCTTTGTCTCTTCAACCAACCAATCAACGAATAGCCATCCTACGTTGTGACGCGTCCAAACGTAACGGGGGCCTGGATTTCCCAACCCTACGATGAGAAGCAAAAACTACTCCTCCTCTTTCTTCTTTCCTTTACCAATGACTTCTACTTCTTGTTCTTCGCCTTCTTCGCCCTCTTCTTCCACGGCAACTCTAGCAGATGACACCATTACTACCGCTGCGTTGGGATCCTGATCAACCACTGCGCTCTCGGGCAACTTAAGGTCTTTAATATGAATCACGTCGTCTATACCTAGCTTTGACACATCTACAACTACAGCCTCAGGGATTTCTCTTGGCAGAACTTCCATTTCTATTTCGTGCATTAGAACCTCTAATACTCCGCCCTGTTTGACTCCAACACAAACATCTTTCCCAACCACGTCTATTGGAACGTTTACTATTACCTTGTGCCCTTTGACAAGCTTGAGGAAATCTACATGAAGGATCTCTCCCGTCAAAGGATCCCTCTGAATCTCTTTCATCAAGCATTCAGCTTCCGTCCCATCCTCAAATTGACATTCAATTCTTATGGTTTCCCAGTGTGCTGAGTTTGCGAAGGGCCTTATAGCCTTTGCATCAACCATAACAGGAATAGCTTCTTCAAGTTCTGGGCCGTAGAACACTCCTGGAATGTAACCTTCTTTTCTTATTTTTCTGCTTACTTCTTTACCTGTTCCTTCTCTCTTTTTCATGGATATCTTCGCACTAAGAGCCATGGTTCGTTCCTCCTTTTTATACTCTAGCTTTCGCTCAATTACCTAAAAAGTATGCTGACCGAATGATCTGAATGAATCCGGCTTATAGCCTCCGCAAAAAGAGGAGCTATGGACAACTCCTTGATGTTGTCAAGGTGCTTTTCTTCGGGAATATTTACTGTATCCGTCAAGACCAGTTTTTCAATGGGAGACTTTTTGATTCTATCCACAGCAGGCCCCGAAAGGACGCCATGGGTTGCACAAGCAAAAACTCTGGAAGCTCCCCTTTCCAAAAGGGCCTCCGCTGCCTGCACAACCGTCCCCGCAGTATCAATTATATCGTCGACAAGAATGGCAGTCTTGCCTTGCACGTTTCCTATGATCTCCATCACCTCACTGAGGTTTGCCACCTCATGAGATCTCCTTTTGTCCACTATGGCCAAATCTGCATTTAAATGAACGGCAAAACGCCTGGCCCTCACAACACCACCTATGTCTGGGGAAACAACAACTATTTTATCTTCCTCCAACTCATCTTTGAGGTGTTGCTTGAAATATGATGCCAAAAGAGGTACACCTGTGAGGTGATCCACGGGTATGTCAAAGAAACCCTGTATTTGCCCAGCGTGCAGATCAGCCACTATCAGCCTGTCCGCACCGGCTTTCTCAATTAGGTTAGCCACTAGCTTGGCCGTTATGGGTTCCCTCGCTTTGGTCTTTCTGTCTTGTCTAGCATATCCAAAGTAAGGAGTAACAACGTTTATTCTGTAAGCAGACGCGCGGCGCAGTACGTCTATCATTATCAAAAGCTCCATCAAGTTCTCGTTCACAGGATGACAAGTTGGCTGTATGATGTAAACATCTGCCCCTCTCACACTTTCCTCTATGGAGACACCAATCTCCCCATCTGAAAACCTGAACAACCTAGCAGCTGCCAACTTAGTACCCAAACTCTCACAGACCCTTTCAGCAAAAAGGGGATGCGCCGTACCTGTAAAAATTTTTATTTCTCTTAGCTTCGAAACCATTTAAGCTTCCTCCCCTCTCTTTTCGCGCCTTTCCAACCAACCTTCTATATTCTTCTGCTTCGCCCTGCCTATTGCGAGACTTCCAGGGGGAACATCCTTGGTTATAACGGACCCTGCACCTGTATAGGCTCCATCCCCTATGTTTACCGGTGCAACCAGCATGGTATCGCTACCTATAAAGCAGTTATTACCTATAAATGTTTTGTTCTTTTTCTTGCCATCATAATTACACGTAATGGTTCCAGCTCCTATATTAGTGTTTGAACCAACCTGCGCATCTCCCAAGTACGAATGGTGTGGAACCTTACTTTTCTTTCCTATCCTCGATTTTTTGACCTCGACGAACTTGCCGACAAAAGCTTCTTCACCAATTTCACTGCCCTCCCTAACGTAAGCAAAGGGCCCTACTGTAGCCCCCTCACCAACAATGCTGTTTTCCAGGATCACATGCTCTTTGACCACAGCCAGGGGCCCCACCTGGGCATTCCTCAGAACCGAGAAACTTCCAATTCTGCTTCCTTCCCGGATAACGCTCTCCCCCCAAATCTGAACATTGGGAGCTATGTGCACATCAGGCTCAATAACTACCTGAGGACCAATCCATGAGGTAACAAGATCGTCAAGGCGAACGCCATTGGACAAATGTCCTTCGATAATCTTCAGTCGCAGCGTTTCTGAGACCTCAGCCAGTTGATATGGACTATTAATTCCCTTGGCCTCAGAACTATCATCTAAAACTTTGACCTTAACCAGCTTGCCTTTTATGGACAGGAGCTCTACCACATCTGTCAAATAATACTCTCCCTGGGCATTGCAATTGTTTATACTGCCTAAAGCCTCCGCCAAAGATGTTGCCTTGAAAACATATATTCCTGTATTGGCTAAGTTGACTTTCTTCTCTTCTTCCGTGGCATCCTTTTCCTCCACTATCCTTACCTTGTTGTCAGATGAAATAACTCTACCATAACCTTTTATATCGGGGGGGCAGAAAGCCAAAAAGGTGCAATCGTTGTTTTCTTTGATGTGCTCATCAACAAGCCCTTTGAGCGTTTTACCTGAGATCAAGGGAACGTCTCCAGGCATAACAAGAACATGATCGTACTTTGAAAACCAATCTGATGCCATCTGCACCGCGTGCCCCGTGCCTAACTGTTTCTCTTGTGGTATGGGGGTCACCTGAGGCCAAGAAAGCTTCAGATAGTTTTCCACTTCTTCCCTTTTCCATCCCACCACAACTGCCACATCATCCATCGAAAGGACAAAGGAAAGAGCTTTCAAAGGATAATATAGTATGGGCTCCCCCAACAAAGGAACCATAACTTTGGGACTCTTGCTTTTCATTCGTGTCCCCTTGCCGGCAGCCAAAATTATTGCTCCTATCGCAACTTTTTCCATTTGAGTCTCTCCTTAAAACGAAAACCCAAAAGCTTGTTTTATAGCTTGCACAAACATTATACAAAGATAATTTCTTTTAGCCAAAAAGAAACATTAAATAAGGGGAAGCCCGGGCTTCCCCTTATTTGTAGACTCTGGCTGGGGTGGCTGGACTCGAACCAGCGATCGCGGATCCAAAGTCCGCTGCCTTGCCAACTTGGCTACACCCCAAGGTAGCTTCGCAATTATATATTGGATAACCCACTATCTGTCAAGATGTTGAGTTTTTTGATATCATTACTCCAGCGCCTCAGCTATTTTATCATTATTTATGGGGCAATAAAAGTTAGTAAGAGGCTAAAATGCCAAACTTGTTTGCGGAATCTTCAGCACATATCTATAAGATCTTACTTATTTTGCCAATTTTCTTTTCCATAATAGCGACTTCTTGGGCCGCTAGAAGGTCCAGTTCCTCTATTTGGCGCATCCTTTTCTGGGGGGTGCTCTTCGTTTTTTTCTCCATCTCAGCTATTTTCCTTTACAAAACAGAAGTCTGGCTAGCAATGGGCCCCATAATACCAGCTGCCCTAATATTAGGCCTTCTCTTCAAATGCAAAAAACAAGGTGGGAACATATTATGAATAGCCTAACACTTAAAAAATTAATTCTATTTACACTAGCAATATTTTTTTACTTCATTTCACCAATCATTACAGCTCCATATGCACTGGCTTTCAAAGATCCAGAAGGATTCACGATAAAAATAGAGCTCTTCCCTGGAGGCTCTATTACAGCGCAGAGAGGGGCAGATAAACCTGTATCTTTGGGTATGGTAATCTCCATACCCCAAATGGCCAGATGGCCTTCATTTACCGCGTCTAAATGGGGAGAGCCGTCTACAGTAGTAGCTTCCGCCGTCAATGCAATACACATTCTTTTAAATATAGAAAAAGGCCTTGGACGGACCATCAGCATACTACCATGGAATACTATAGCTCCAGCAGCAGGGGAAAATTCCTATATCCTTACCAACATACCGCCCGGACAAGGCATCTTCGGAGCCTGGGCTCCTTCTGTGGGAAGCAAAGTAACTCCAATCCTGCACATTAAGGGAGATAAGCTACAAAAAAAACCCATGGTTTTGGAAATCCGACAGGCACCCAAGGAGAGCCCATACTTCGTGGAAATTGAAAACCGACCTGGAGGGAGAATCGTCGCCTGGAGCAAAGACGGCCCAAAGGTCCTTGGAAGAGTAATAAAGGCTGTATCAGGAAGCGGGCGATTCCAGGGCACTATTTTTCAGGAAAGAGGCCGTATAAGGGCCAACCATCCTGGCGTCATAGACATAAGCACCTCTCCCAAGGGTCAGGTTGGTGGATTCCAAATCCTCCCCTTGGAGCATGGAGCTTCAAAGGAAATGTACACCGCATGGGACTTGACCCAGTGGCTCATAGTGGCTCCTTACACTGGCAAGTTCGTAGGCAGTATGCCCCTTTTCAGCGGCTACTTTGTACCTGGCCCATCACGAGGAGAAAAATTATGGGATATGTGGTCCACTTACGGCAGGAAATCGCTGGTCCTTGTACGGGTAAATGGGGGAAAATGGACTTGGATGCCGGAAGCCGTGGGCAGAAAGGACAATGCTTTGGCTTGCATAACCCACATACGTATATACTTCCCGTTTACGCACCCACTCTCTGAATGAAAAGGCGGCAAGACAAACTTTCCTTGCCGCCTTCTATTTACAAAACGCTAAGAGCAGCTACAGTTACCTTTCTTTTGCTCTAAAGCCTGGAAAAATTTCTTCAAATTTTCTGGAAGGCTATACGGCTTTGCCTCGGCTTCTTTATTATCGCTTCCATACACTTCCTTCAATATGGCGTCCACTATCATAGCCTTAGGAGGAACTGGGTATTCTACCCCGTCATAAACCCAGACCCTGCAATCCACTTCTTCAGCGCAAAGGGAGCCACAAGAGTCACATTGGGTTTCTTTAACCTCCATCTGAATATCCCTGCCGTTAACTCTGATAGTGGGAGAAGTTACCAACTGATGTTTAATGGCTTCCTCCTCAGTCCTTATATGGATCTTGTTTAGGACGACATTTACCCCTGCTGCTTCCAAAACCTTGGAAACATCAGAGAGAGCCTCCTCGAGGTTTTTCCAGGTACCTGTGCACCTATCGCATACGTCTAAGTCCAAATAGAGGAAATCTATCTGGACTTCCTTTTTGCCAGGATCACTTTTACCTGCTTTGTTATTGCCGCAACATTTCCCTGCGGAACTACAACAGCCCATACCCATCCCCCCAGATTTATTCGACCGTCACGCTCTTGGCCAAATTCCTTGGTTGATCTATTTCTTTACCAAGAATCTTTGCTACGTGGAAAGCGAAAAGTTGCAATGGTATGACCGTTAAAAATGGCGAAAATTCCTCGTCCGTCCACGGAACCTCCACATAATCATCCATGTATTTGGAAGCATGTTCATCTCCCTCCGTGCAAACGCCTATCACGGGAGCTTTTCTAGCTTTGGCCTCTAAAACGTTTGAAAGGGTCTTCTCGTACATCATATCCCTAGGGATAATAGCCATTACAGGAACTTTTTCGTCCAAAAGAGCAATAGGGCCATGTTTCATCTCGCCGGCTGCATAGGCCTCTGCGTGGATGTAAGATATCTCCTTTAGCTTAAGGGCACCTTCCAATGCCACAGGGAAAGATATACCTCGGCCTATAAAAAGGAAGTCCTGCCTGTCATGGTATTTTTGTGCCAGCTTTATTACCTCGTTTTCCTTTTCCAAGACGTTTTCTACCTTGTAAGGTATCTGGAGAAATTCGTTTACCAACCTCGCTTCCTCATCCGCCGTCATGGAGCCGCGTAAACGACCTAGATACAATGCAGAGAGAAACAAAGCAGCGACTTGGCCGGTAAAGGTTTTCGTGGCAGCCACACCTATCTCGGGACCGGCTTTCAAAAGCAAGATGCTATGAACTTCCCTTGCCAAAGTGGATCCCCTAACGTTGGTTATGGCCATGCAGTGGGCGCCCTCCGCTCTTGCTTTACGCTGCGCCGCGATGGTATCCGCTGTCTCCCCCGACTGAGAGACGAAAATGGCCAAGGTTTCCGGATCGCACCGTAAATTTCTGTATCGATACTCAGAGGCAATGTCCACTCTTATATCCAAATCCGTCCATCTTTCAAAGACTCTCTCAGCTACTAAGGCTGCGTAGTAGGATGTCCCACAGGCGACTATGTGAACCTTCCTCCACCTTTGGACATCTTCTTGAGTCCAGTTCAGATCTTTAGACAAATCAACCTTTCCATCAGAGATACGACCCTTCAACGTGGTTCTCAAAACCATTCCCTGCTCATGAATTTCTTTGTGCATGTAGTGGGAATGCCCCGCCTTTTCGGCCATGGTCACATCCCACTCCACAGTATGTACGTCTTTGCTTACCAACTCTCCCTTGCTGTTCCAAACTGTAACTCCATCTGGTCTCAGTTCTGCTATCTCTCCTTCTTCCAGGTATACAACGGACCTAGTATATGGCAGAAAAGCAGGAACATCAGACGCACAGAACGTTTCTCCTTCTCCCAGGCCTAAAACTAGAGGAGATCCCCTGCGGACACAATAAATTTTCCTATCGTCTCCCTTTCGAATTACAGCCAGAGCATAGGATCCAGACAAGGTTTCCTGTAGTTTGACCATCGCCTCGACCATATCTTTCATCTCGTCGTAATAATTAGAGAGTAAATGTACTATTACTTCCGTGTCCGTCTCCGACTTGAAGGCCACTCCCTCACGCTGAAGTTGTTCCTTTATGTCCATGTAATTCTCGATAATTCCATTGTGAACCAAAGCAAACTGTCCATTTCTATCGCTGTGAGGATGTGCGTTCAAAAGGGTGACACCGCCATGGGTAGCCCACCTAGTGTGGCCTATGCCTCTTTTGGCGTTAGAGTTTTTACCCTCAACGAGCTTCGCCAAATCGGCTACCTTACCCACTTCTTTGTATATTTCTATACCATCCGCACCATCTATGGCCATGCCAGCGGAGTCATATCCTCTGTACTCAAGCCGTCTCAAACTATCCAATATGACGCAAGAAGCATTTTTATCTCCTACATATCCAACAATTCCACACATCTATGCTTAAGTCACTCCTTCCAGGTTGACTCAAAAAAGGAGATTGCCGCTTTTTTTGTCCCACAGATCACTCCGTGGTTTTGTAAAACGGCTTTCTGGGCTGATCTCCTCAACCCCTGGGACACCCGCCGAATCCTCGAAAATCCCAGCCCTCGTCAACTGGCCTATACCAGTCCAGGCGCTTAAAACTCATCACAACTTCAATTTACCTTGCTTAAATCTCACTTACAATTTTCCTCTACTTTTTTCACCTCCTCCAATACTATGGACCGCAATGCTTCATCCCTCAAGGCCAAAGCAACGTTGGTTCTAAGCCAAGCTTCCTTGGTGCCACAATCGTACCGTTTGCCAGAAAAAACAAGACCGTAAACAGGCTCCTCTTCCAGGAGGGATCTTATGGCATCAGTAAGTTGATATTCTCCTCCTGCGCCAGGAGCGCATTTTCTAATATGCTCAAATATCCTCGAAGAAAGGACGTATCGCCCCATTATGGCAAAGTTGCTAGGAGCTTCCTCTGGGGACGGTTTTTCTACCATTCCCTTTATTGAGAAAAGGCCATCCCCAATGGTTTGATCAATCTCTACTATACCGTACCTGTTAGTTTCCGAAGGTGGAACCTCCATCAAAGCCACGACGGAAGCCTTTCGCACCTCACATACATCGACAAGCTGTCTCAAAACTGGTCGGGATCCTTCAGAGGAGACCATGATGTCATCGGGCAGTATGACTCCAAAAAAGGGTTCATCACAAAAGGGTTCGCCCATCAGGACTGCGTGTCCCAAGCCTAACGGTTGGCTTTGACGCACCGAAGCGCATTCGATCCCCTCCGAAATACGTTTTATCTCTTCCACCAGATCTTTTTTCCCTCTTCTCTCGAGTTCTCTTTCCAATTCAAGGTTTCGATCAAAATAATCCAAGATCGAATTTTTCCCCTTTGACGTGACAAAAATCATCTTCTTGCAGCCTGATGAAACTGCCTCCTCCACACCGTACGCTATTACAGGTTTGTCTAAAACTGGTAGCATCTCCTTAGGGATCTCCTTGGTAGCAGGAAGAAACCTGGTACCCAAACCCGCCACAGGAAAAAGGCAAGTCTTAACAGAAACCTCTTCTTTCTCCATGGTGATCCTCCTTCAAGCTTTCGCCGAACTTTTCAGGATGGCATCAATTACTCTCTTAGCATACAATTCCAACACAGAATTATCCTTTGCCTCCACTAAAACCCTCACCAGAGGCTCTGTGCCAGATGGGCGCACAAGGACTCTACCGATTCCTTTCATTTCTTCCTCTATTTGTCTTATGGTTTCCCACAACTCCGGATCTTCCATAATCTTTTCTTTTTTCTCGGATGGGACGTTTCTCAATAATTGAGGATAGCGATGGAACCTATCGACAAGAGAAGATATCTCCTCGCCCAAAAGAAAACACGCGTTAACAAATGCCAGGGAAGTGAGAAGTCCATCCCCTGTTGAAGCGAACTTTTTTATGATTACATGGCCAGACTGTTCTCCTCCCAAAAGGGAGCCGTATTTGTTCATCGTCTCCATTACATACCTGTCACCTACGTTGGAGCGATAAACGGATATATCCTCCCCTTTCAGGTGTTCCTCAAGGGCCATGTTGCTCATCACAGTCGCTACAACTCCTGCACCGAGAGCATGAGACTTTTTGAGCCACCTGGCAAGGACCCATAACATGATGTCTCCATCTATCGTACGCCCCTTCGAGTCCACTATCAACGTTCTATCCGCGTCACCATCGTAGGCTATTCCAAAGTCATAACCACCTTCTGTAACCTTTTCTGCCAAGTTGCGCAAGTGCATGACACCTGAACGCTCATTTATGCTCAACCCATCTTGGCTTATCCCCAAGAAATCAACTTCGCAACCCATGCTGTTAAAAACCGCCTTTGCAGGCTCTGCCGCCGCTCCGTTGGCACAATCCACTAGCAATTTCCGCCCTTCGAAAGCAGAACTTTCAAAAAGGCTCACCATCCATTTAGCATATTCCAGCCATGCATCGGAGATTTCTTCAATCGTACCTATTGAAGCACCTGTGGGCCTCCAATCATCGTTGAGGCTGTCACCTATGTATTCTTCCACTTCTGCCTCGGACTCATCAAGAAGCTTACATCCTTCTTCATCCAAAAATTTGACCCCATTATATTCTGGAGGGTTGTGGGAAGCACTCACCACCGCCCCTCCACTTGCTCCCAGCTTTTTAACCATGTAACTTACTCCGGGAGTAGGTATTATACCCAGCGTTATGACGTTTGCCCCTGCCGACACCATTCCGGATATAAGGGCCGACTCAAGCATCTTGCCTGAGTGCCTAGGATCCCTTCCCACCACAATAGTAGGCTTAGAATTTCCCTTTTTTTCTATTAGGTATAGGACATAGGCTCTTCCTAGCCTCAAAACCATTTCAGGGGTCATAAAGCCGCGATTTGCAACATCTCTCACTCCATCGGTGCCAAAAAGGCACCTTATGCTATGTTTCTTATCCACATCATTCACCTCTTCGGAACTTATTTCACTCCATGTTAGCAAACACAGTGACTGTGGAAGGTTCTAAGGAAATTACTTTAACTTGCGGTTTTAGAACCTTGTATTGTAATGGCACTCTGAGTTCGGTGGATACCAAATTGGTGACATCCACGTAAAGCTCCACTGGTAATTCATGTTCGTTCTCTACAACGGAGGGAAGCCCTTCTACTGTAACCGAAGCAATTTCCGGCTTTACTCCCCATGAAGGATAAATACTTTTGCCTTTGATCACTATGAGAACGTTATCGTAAGTACGCCTGACCACCTTGGGCTCTATCGCCAAGTTAACGGTTATCGTGTTCGGGAACTTGATTCTTGCTCCCCTGTAATTTTCAGGCAAGGGCACGTTCAGACTAGTAGTCTTTTTGAGTCCTTCGACGTTGACCGGCACCACTATCTCTCTTATTGCCCTAATAGCATCCATTGAGCCTTCCACAACGCCGGTGCCAGGCTCAACGGTAATGCTCTTTATATCATAATCCTGATCTAGTTTCCCCTCTATATTTACAGAAATTGGCACCGTCTTCTTAGGAGTTCCCTTTGTAAGCACATAGTTTACCTTGACCTTGGGTGGCTCCATAAGAAGTTCCGATGATCCCTCAGTAGCGCTTTTGACCCTGACAGGCAAAACCAAAGTGTTCCTGTCCTTAAGCATTTCAAAGCTTGCTTCCACATATGCCTCAGATATGCTATTAATTATGTCCTCCGGTCCCTTTATAGTTATTTTCTCAGGCTCCATTTCAACTTCTTCCAGGGTGTACTCCG
The DNA here is from genome assembly GCF_036847465.1 of Thermovirga lienii. Classification (NCBI taxonomy): domain Bacteria; kingdom Thermotogati; phylum Synergistota; class Synergistia; order Synergistales; family Thermovirgaceae; genus Thermovirga; species Thermovirga lienii. The sequence continues at coordinate 16,674 of NZ_DAITZW010000015.1, forward strand.
GAGGGAGTTCACCCAAGAGCTTCAACCTCACAGGCACATCCTTGCTTTGTGTCTTAATTATATTTACCTCAATGGACACTGGAGAAATGTTTATCAATTTAAATCCAGAAGGTAATATAACCTTCACGGGTACAATATGCTTACCAGGTCCTAATCCCTTTAGGTCCGCTTGGCATGCTATCCCAGACCAACTCTCGCCAAGGAAGAGCTCTCTACTTGCAGCAACCTGAACCTCAACGCTTCTGATGTTGCTATTAATGGCATATTCCGCCGGAGCATTAAGGTATTCTATTGGGAAAGAAAAGGTTCGTACAGTCTCCGATGTCCTGTCGGAGGCCACATAATACCAAATGGCGATGGCCATTAACAGAGAAATCACCTTCAGGAACGTTCTGGATGAAAGTAAGCGATCAATTTCCTTTAGCATTTTCCTTTTCCTTCCTGTCGCTTTCCTTTGCAGGCCATAGGTTTCTCAGTTCTTTTTTGAGAGTTTCCCACCAAGGACTAGACCGCCTCGGCATGGCGGAAAAGTAGTGAAGGAGCAACCTCCGGATCTGATCTTCCCTTAGTCTCCTAGATAAATGCCCGTTTATTGCAAGGGCAACTTCTCCTCTTTCTTCTGATACTACAAGAGCCATGGCATCAGATACTTCCGTTATGCCCAATGCTGCTCTATGCCTTGTCCCTATCCATCTAGAGAGGTTGCTGTTTTCGGTCAAAGGCAAATAACAAGCAGCGGCAATGATCTTTTCCCTGTCCAGAATGACTGCCCCATCATGAAGCGGTGTACCAGGCCAAAATATGGTTACAATCAAATCCTCCGAAATTTCGCCGTTTAGCTTAACGGCGGACCTCCAAAAATCTTTTAGTCCCGTATCTCTTTGAAAAACCAAGATCGCACCTATTTTCTGACTCCTTAAATACTCCAAAGCGCGGGTAACCTCGTCCGTCAGCTGGCCTGCCCTTTCCTCTGCCTGTTTTCTCCTAAGGATGTTACCTCTCCCCAACTCCTCCAGCATGCGCCTCAATTCCGGCTGGAACACAATGGGAATGGCTATTACGATTACCCCGAACAACCTGCCTAGCACCCAAGAGAGTGCCTCAAGATGCACTAACCTGGCTAAAGCCGCTATCAGCCCCAACACTATAAGCCCCTTCACCAGCTGCATGGCCCTGGTGTCCACAAGGAGCAGTAGTGCCCTGTAGAAAATAAAGGCTATTATGGCTATATCCAGGAAATCACGCCAATGAATCATATCAAAAAACATGTTGTACCTCGACTATATTTTCTCTCTGTTTCTATCCAAACATCCTAGACAATTCTAACTCTTACGTAACGAGATGTGGAGGCTGCCAGCATTGCCCCGTAATCAGGTCTAAAGCGCACTATATCTCCCACTTTAAGCCTGTGCTTGGCGCCTTCTGCATCCATGGTAAGGTGATCACTTGACGCACCTATTATCTCCAACCCCGAATCTAAAACAGTCAGCCCTTCTAATCTTATATCTTGCCTTCCTATGGCCGCAATAGCTCGTAACCTTATACCCTTGTCTTCGAAATGAGGAACGTTCCCAAATGCGTCTGCTCCTATCTCTCCTATAGGTTTAGTTGGTTTTCTCCTACACTCGATTATTTCAGCGCGCACCTCTATTGCATCGTTGGAAAGATAGGGAATCTCTCTGTTTCTAGTTACATCTGTGCCCAAAAGTATGGCCTCACCTATCCTAAGTTGGTTCACCTCTGAAGGCATAAGGCCATCCTCAACCAACTTCAGGGAAGATGTCCCTCCCCCTGAAACATACTTAAGGGAGCTTCCAGCCACATCAGCTATCTTCTTTCCCGTTTCCACGAGCATCGACAAATTCTCCCTGGTCGGTATGACCCCCGAAAGACAGCCCAGATTGGTCCCCACGCCCGCAAACTTGAGGAATTCGCATTCCCTAAAAGCCATTCCTATATCTTCGGCCTCATCGGGCCAAATGCCTTCCCTTAAATCTCCTACGTCCACCATGACTATGGCTTCACATTTTCTCTTCGCCTTCTTGCAGGCTTCCTCCAAAAGGAATATGGTCTCCTTCATTGAAATCAACGTTATATCCACATATCTTGCGACTAGATCTAGTTCACTTAACATCGGTAACCGCAAAAGCATAAAGGGGCCATTGATGCCGGATTCCTTCATTTCAACTATATTTTTCATGCGGCTGTCCGCAATTCCGGTGCACCCGCCCTCCAACATAGCTTTTGCCACTTCCACGTTGCCAGAAAGCCCCTTTGTCACTCCCCAAACAGCTATGCCTCTTTCGGAGCACACCCCTGCCACTTTCTTTGCGTTCTCTCTTATCTTATCAAGACGGATTACAAGTTCTGGGAAGCTAAACATATTCCCCCCTCCACTTCCTTAGCGAATTAAGAGCCTCTCATCTTCCTCAACAAGGTCAGATTCCGTACATCTGATCCATTTTCTTTCGGCGTTTCCAAGATACAGGGCACATCTTCCCATCTAGGGTCGCTTACTATCCTGGCGAAAACTTGCTCTCCTATTTCACCCTCTCCAATATGGTGGTGCCTGTCCTTTTTGCTTCCTCGTCCTTCCTTGCTGTCATTAAGATGCCAACATCCTATCCTTTCCAGTCCGAACATCTTCTCCAACTTCTGCACAAGCTTCTCATACGCAAAGGCCGTGCGCAACTCATAACCAGAAGCAAAAACATGACAAGTGTCGACGCACACACCAAGTCTGGGATCCCTATCCATGAAATTCAAAACCCATTCCAGCTCCTCAAGAGTGGAACCTAAACCATCTCCAGTTCCTGCCATGGTTTCAAGAAGAATCCTAACCCTGGTCTCCTCAGTCCTGACAAGCACATCACGCAAAGCTTCAGAAAGCAATCTGAGCCCTTCTTCTACCCCTTTTCCCCTGTGGGATCCAGGGTGTAAAACCAACTCGTCAATTCCAAGTTGATCACACCTTTTTACCTCCTGAACCAAGGACTCTATACTCTTCCTTCTTACTCCCTCGTCCCCAGCCAAATTAATCAAATAAGAAGCATGAGCCACTACCTTGCGGATATGGCTACGACTCCAGACCAACAGAAACCTTTCTGCAATGTGTTGGGGCAAGGGGGACGAATACCATTGCAGCTGGTTCTTGGTAAAGATCTGGATTGCTTCACAACCCAACAGTTCTCCTCTTTCTATGGCTTTCCACAGACCGCCCGCTATGGACATATGGGCTCCTATTAAAGACATGGCTCACCTGCGTTCATAATAATATCGTCTCAAAAACCGCCACAACATTCGTGCTGTAGCACCCCACACCGTTCTTTCTGGACTCAAATAGAATTCAGGATAAACTATCACTCCTTGGAGAGTTCTCTTCCAGCGAAACTTGGGAGGCACAGGCAACCTTTTAATGTCGACCAGTACTGCAGCAGCCAGTTCCTCTTCATCCAACGTTATGGAACCAAACAAATCCTCTCCGTCTATATAAGCAAGATATGGATAAATCACGAAATCACTGCTATACACATATTCCTTCGGTAACGCCTCCACCACTTCTACCCTTTCGGGAGAAATGCCAACCTCTTCATGTAACTCTCTCAAAGCAGTATCCAGGGGAGTTACGTCCTTGTCCTCTCGGGCACCTCCAGGGAACGCCATTTGACCAGCGTGGTGCCTCAGTTTTTTGCTCTTCTCTATCAGAAGCAACGCATCTTTCCCTTTTAAACCTTTTACATATGGGATTATAACAGCACTTTGCCTCCTCCCAGTATTAGGCAAGCTGGCCCATGAAACCACATTATCAACGTTAACTTCGCTTTTAATCCATACCCCGCTGTGGTTTCTTTTATTAAGATTTTTCTGGGCCAACCACTCTACTATCACCAATGTTTCTTTATCTTCCAGCAACATTCTCCCCTGATTCATCCGATTTATTGCCTTTCGATTCCAAATGGACCCTACCCCTATATACTATCCCTCTATTACCATCAACTGTAACTATCATACCATCCTCCAGGACCGTCATGGCTGATTTGGCACTCACAATACAAGGAATCCTCAGCTCCAGTGATAAAATGGCTGCATGGCTGGTAAGCCCTCCCTCTTCCGCTATTATTGCAGACGCTTTCTTGGCCGCTTCGACGAACCCCTTATCGGTTTGCCTACATACCAATATGTCTCCATAGGAAATCTTCATTGCAGCCTCTGCCCCATCAAGTGCCGTAACCACCTTCCCGCAGGCCACTTTCTTCATTATCGACATACCCTTTAGTAATATCTGTCCCACAGAAACCACCTCAATGATATTGGTGGTACCAGATATGCCAACCGGCACTCCTGCAGTAACCACTACCAAGTCTCCCTCATTCAACATTCCTTCTTCCAAGGCCCTTTCGATCCCTGCAGTTATAGCATTTTCCAGGTTCTCTTCCTTGCTGACCTTAAGGGGGTGCACTCCCCATACAAGCCCCAGCTTTCTGTAAATCTTTTCAGAAGGGGTAGCACCTATTATTTTAGATTTAGGCCTGTACTTACTGATTATCTGGGCAGTACTTCCACTTTGGGTCATGCACAAAATACCATGGGCATCCATTCTCTTTGCTATCATCACTGCTGCGTTTCCTACAGCGTCAGATATGCGCTTTATATTTTCATAGCCCTTGTTGGAAGTAATGGACCAAAAGAGGGGATCCTTTTCCGTTCTCTCTATTATTTTAGCCATCGTTTGAACTGCTTCTACAGGATATTTACCTTGCGCTGTCTCACCTGAAAGCATAAGGGCATCTGCTCCGTCAAGCACAGCGTTAGCCACATCACTGCACTCAGCCCTGGTTGCCCTGGGATTTCTTATCATGGAATCCAGCATCTGGGTAGCCACAATTACAGGTTTCCCAACAAATCTACATAAATCTATGATCCTTTTCTGCTGCATTGGAACTTCCTCCAAGGGGATCTCGACTCCCAAATCTCCACGGGCAACCATTACTCCATCAGAGACCTCTATAATTTCTTCCAGGTTCCTCACAGCCTGCATTGTCTCTATCTTAGATATGATCTGGAGATCACCATCAAGGTCCTCTAAGAGCTTTCGCGCCTTCAAGACGTCTTCCCTAGTTCGGACGAAAGAAAGGGCAAGGTAGTCTGCTCCCCTTGAAATAGCCCACTTTATGTCATTGATGTCTTTCTTCGTAAGAATAGGCAAGTTGTTCAAAGCTCCCGGAACCGAAACCCCCTTATTCTCGCCCAACTCTCCACCAACCACGACCTTGCATAAGGTTTCTTCTTCAGATAATATTTTCTCCACTTTGAGGCTGATCCTTCCATCGTCAATAAAAATAGTTCTTCCGGGAGCGACTTCTCTTACAAAACCTGGATAGTCCACGTAGATTTTTTCCTTGTTCCCCTCGGTCGGTCTTGTGGTGATTACTAGAAAATCACCGCCCTTCAAAGCTACAGGTACGTGTCCGACCAATGTTCCAGTCCTTATTTCTGGTCCCTTAGTGTCTATCATGATAGGAATGGGCATCCCCAAGTCTTTTTCTGCCCTTCTTGCGTTATCCAAAAGCCTACCATGGCTTTCGTAGTCGCCATGGCTAAAATTCAGGCGGGCAACGTTCATGCCCGCCTGAACCATATTCCTTAAAACATCATATTTTGAGCAAGATGGACCAAGGGTACAAACTATCTTAACTCTCTTTTTCATCTTTACCACTCTTAACCATTCCATGAGCCGTCAATATCTCTGCCTTACCTCTTACCTTTATAGCGGATGTAAACTCGGTAAACTGGGAAATCCACACCTCTCCTTCATCCAGTTTCTCTGAATGGGAGAATCGTGTCTCCTCACCTCTAGTCAAACCTATAACGGAGACACCGTTCTCCAAGGCTTTGACTACTATAAAATCTGCCATTACTGATGGATATTCGTTATCTTTCATGCTTCCCTCTCCTTCCAGTGTAAACTCAGCTCTTATAAAACTTTCAACAAGTATAATTATAATGACATTCCGCTATTTTATAAACATTAAACACAAAGCTGTATTGCGTCACTATTAAGTTTATCGACTATGCTACTCTTCTCTAAAAGAGCATCGACCTTCAGTGAGCGTGACGTTAACAGCACTTTCTTGCCGTCACACAGGTATTCTACGATAACCTTGGCATCTCCAGGGCAACCTTTCAACTCCTTACAAAGGTCAAGAAGGGACTTTTCGTCTACAAGCTCTGCGAAAAGCTTTATCCTAACCCAAGGACATAACTTTTCTGCAGCCTCCTCCATGGGGATCAGCGAATCAGCTATCAAGGAAAGTCCTTCTTTAAACTGGATCGAACCATTGACCAAATAGACTTCCCCCTTTGAGGGCTTTCTTTCTAGGTTATTCCATACTCCAGGAAAACATACCACTTCTATTTTGCTGTCATTGTCCTCCAACTCTATAAAGGCCATTTTATCCCCTTTGCGCGTGTATTTTTCCTGCACTTCCACCACTATACCTGCCACCACAGGCTTAATTCTTTCTGACTTCCAGAAAGGAAGCTCTCCAATGGAACAAGTGACGTATTTCCAGTACTCACTTTTGTGTTGGTCGCAGGGATGGCCCGAAATATAAAGCCCTGTCGCCTCTTTCTCCAGTTCCAATCGAGAATGAAAATCCAAATCCTCCACATCAGGTAGCTCGGGTTCTTCGTCAGGCTGCTCATCACTCACTAGATCCAACAAGGAACGCTGCCTTCCGTCTGACGATCTTTTCTGCACCATTTCAACAAATGCAGGTAACGCTTCCAACAGCTGTTTTCTGTTCTTTGAAATGCTGTCGAAGGCTCCTGCTTTGATGAGGTTCTCTATCACACCCTTGCTCACTACCCTTAAGTCCACTCTGTTTAAAAAGTCCCAGAAGGACTTGAAGGGACCTTCGCTTCTCGCTCTCAAAATAGCATCTACAGCTGCGTCTCCTACCTTGGAAACCGCTCCAAGACCAAAAAGTATCTCATCTCCATTGGCCGTAAATGAGTCATGGGACCTGTTTATGTCAGGAGGAGAGACGTGAATACCTGAATCCCTCACCGCCCTCACGTGTTTAGCCAATATATCAAGTTTGGAGTGAACATGGCTGGAGAGAAACGCTGCCATGAACTCCACGGGGAAATGAGCCTTTAGATAGGCCGTCTGGTAACTTATCATAGCATAAGCGGTGCTGTGAGATTTATTGAACCCGTAGCCAGCAAACTCCTGGATGATATCGAAAATTTGTTCGGCCTTTTTTTCTTCAATTCCTCTCTCAGCACATCCCTTGAGGAAATTCTCCCTTTCTTTCGCCATGACGTCCACTTTTTTCTTACCCATGGCTCGTCTGAGAAGATCTGCTTGCCCAAGACTATAACCTGCCAGTATGGATGCACATTGCATTACCTGTTCTTGATACAAAATTACACCATGGGTCTCCTTCAACACGTCTTCCAAAAGTGGGTGAAGGTAAGAAGGTTCCTGACGTCCGTGTTTGCACTCTATATACTGATCCACCATGCCACTGCCCAATGGTCCGGGCCTATACAAAGCCAAAACAGCTATAAGGTCCTCGAAACAGTCGGGTTTCAGCTTTCTTAACAACTGTCTCATTCCAGAAGATTCTAATTGGAACACTCCCAGCGTGTCCCCACTCGACAATAATTGGTACGTAGCTTCGTCGTCCAATGGTAAATTGTTTATATCCGGTGGCACCTTTCCATTATTCCTAATGTTTTCCAAAGTCTCCTCTATAACTGAAAGGGTCCTCAACCCCAAAAAGTCCATTTTGACTAGACCCAATTTTTCTACATGCTCCATCGCAAACTGGGTCACTACCTGGTCTTCTCCTATCTTTCTCACTGGTACGTAATCAGTTATGGCTTTGGGTGCTATAACCACACCTGCAGCATGTTGAGAACAATGTCTGGCAAGACCCTCTATACTCGAAGCGTAGTCAAGCAATCTCCTCACAGCGGGATCATTTTTGTGAATCTCCTTCAATTCTGGGCTCTGCTCCATGGCCTCTTCTATAGACGAAGCTCCTGGAGGCACCAATTTGGCCACCTTATCTACTTCCGCGTATGGCATGTCCAAAGCCCTTCCCACATCTCTTATTGCTGCTTTGCTCTTCATACGATCAAAAGTGATTATCTGGGCCACTTTTTCTCTCCCATACTTTGCCACTATCTGAGCGAGGACCTCTTCCCTGCGCTTGTCAGAGATATCTGTGTCTATATCCGGCATGCTTATCCTTTCAGGGTTCAAGAATCGCTCAAAGAGCAGATTGTAGCGTAAGGGATCTATCTCTGTAATCTTAAGGGCATAGGCAACCAAGGAACCCGCAGCGGAACCCCTTCCTGGCCCCACTGGAATGCCCTTTGCCTTGGCCTCCTGTATTATGTCGGCCACTATCAGGAAGTAACCGGCAAACCCCATTTCCTCTATAACGGCTAACTCATACTCCAGGCGCTTAGTATATTCTTCTGGAGGAGTCTGTCCATGGAACCTCGCTGCAAGCCCCTCTACAGCTCTGCGCCTCAGAGCCTGCTCTAAGGTCTCACCCTCCATTAGCCTGACCTCCGGCAAATGGTAACCAGAAAACTCTATTTTAACGTCGCACCTTTCCGCTATATTTACGGTGTTTGTGAGGGCTTCTGGCAGTTCCTTTCCGAATATGGCCCACATCTCCTCGGGAGAGCGCAAGTAAAAATCATTTGAACCAAACCGATACCTGTTGGGGGCATTTATAGTTGCATTGGTCTGCACACAAAGAAGGACATCGTGCCAAGACGCATCGCTTTTATCTAGATAGTGGGCATCGTTGGTCGCTATGAGCGGTATATCCATCTTTTTGGACATTTCGACCAACCTTTTGTTGACCAACGCCTGATCTGAAACCTCGTTATACATTACCTCCAGGAAAAAATTGTCCTTTCCAAATATATCCTGATAAAGAGAAGCCCTCAATTGGGCCTCCTCAATGTTGCCCTCTAAGATGAGGGAGGGAATCTCCCCAGAAAGGCACGCAGACGAGGCAATTAAACCTTTGCTGTAACGGGCGAGCAGATCATGATCGACCCTCGGCTTGTAGTAAAAGCCATCAGTATTAGCTATTGAAACCAACTTCACAAGATTTTGATACCCTTCTTGCGTCTCGGCAAGTAGCAGAAGGTGGTAATTCTTACCTTGTCTATCTTTCAGGGTATGCCCTCTGGGATCCACATAGACCTCGCACCCTATTATCGGCTTTACCCCCTTGGACATACATTGTCCGTAGAACTCAATTACGCCATACATGGCTCCATGATCGGTCAAAGCAACCGCGGGGACCTGCCACTCTCTGACTCTATTGGCAAGCCTGTCACACCTAATAGCTCCATCCAGTAAGCTATATTCGCTGTGGACATGAAGGTGAACAAAGGGATTATTCATTTTCTACCTCTTCCTCGCTTTCCTGGCTGGCTTCCATCGAGTCTTCCTCTCTGATCAATAAGATCTCTCCATTTATAAGCTGCATAAGCTTCCGTAAGTTTGTATCTTTTAATCCATTTCCATTCTTAGGCTCTGTGTCTCGTTTTTTTACGTAAGGAGGGTCTACTTTTTCTCTCGTTTTGTTTGCTGTGTTCTCGTTTCTGTGTCCCTGACCTGGCTCTGAGACGACCGCCGCAATATTGGGAGTTGGGTCGTAGTCACCCTGAGGCAAGTCTGTTTCATCCAGGTCAATGGAACAATCCCCAAGGCGCAGCAAAACTTTTTTCCCTTCCCACAGCTTCTTGGCTCCATCCCTCAGTTTCCTGAGATTCCTAGGAATTTTCAACAGTTCAAAGGCCAATCTATGATCCAGAGAAAATTGAATTTCAACCTTTCCCTCTCCAAATGCAGGTTCAGCAGATGCCAACGCACAATAGATCATTATGTCATCGGGATAGAAACATTCGTGGAACCCTTCCCAACCTGCCTTCGGGGAAAGATTATCTTCTCTTTTAGCATTTACAGGTTTCGACTCTTCCGGCTTGGTTTCTTCTCGACTTTTTGGAACCGCCTCTCGCGGGGTTTGCGCAGGCTTCAACTCTTCAAAGAAACCTAACACCAAGCTGGCAGCGACATCGCTTCTGACCCCTAGGTTCGCTCTAGCGATGTTGTCAACACAGAATTTCATTATGTTCCAAAGATCTGATGTTTCCCAAAAGACCATTTCTTCCTTGAGAAAATCTTTTTCCTCTTGTGATATAGGTAAAGCATCCTCACAGTTTGAGCCCCATTTCCCCAAAACCCATAGATCTCTTGCCAGCTCGTAAAGGCCCTCAAAAAGCCTCTTGCTCGTAAGTCCTGCACTTAAAAGTTGCTGTAGAAAATAAAACGCCTCTTTTTTGTCAGTGCGCAATTTAACCATAAGTCTTTCCATATCTTTGCGACTGCCGCCACCCAACATGGAATTTACTGCATCAAGTCTCAAAACCTTATCCTCTCCCGCAAAAGCTAGAGCCTGCTCCAGGATCGACAAGGCATCGCGCAAGGAGCCATCGGCTTCCCTTGCTATTTCCCACAGAGCATCGTCATCAGCATCGCAACCTTCAAGCAAAAGCACATTTTTAAGGCAGTTTACAATGTCACCGCTTTTGATTCTATGGAATGGCACATGCTGACATCTTGATCTTATGGTCACCGGGACCTTTTTGGGTTCCGTAGTGGCTAAAACGAACACCACATAAGATGGAGGTTCCTCTAAGGTTTTAAGGAGGGCATTGAATCCATCAGTGGTTACCATGTGAACTTCATCTATTATGTATACCTTATATGGGGAAGAAAAGGGAGCAAGGGATACGTGTTCTTTAAGCTCCCTTATATTATCTATCCCCCTATGAGAGGCACCGTCTATCTCTATTACATCAAGACTGCTGCCTTCGGTTATGGCCTTACAACTGCTACACTCTCCACAGGGTTCCCCTTCATTGGATAGGTTAGAGCAATTCAGGGCCTTGGCCAAGAGCCTTGCGACAGTAGTCTTCCCGCTTCCTCTTGGACCAGAAAAAAGGAAAGCATGGGGCACCTTACCAGAAAGTATCTTGTTTTTCACTACCTGTACAACAGCGTTCTGCCCTACTACCTGAGAGAAACTCTTTGGTCTGTATTTACGATATAACGTAATATGGGACATCGGCCTGGCCCCCCTTATCTAAAATAATTTGCTGTGGGATGTTGCTTCTTGGCATTCTCCAAGGCTAACACAAGTCTCTTCCTTATTTCTTCAAGAGAGGGCATACCTTCTCTCATGTCCTTGTTATATAGCGCTATGGCTCTACCGATTCTCAAGGCTTTCCCTTCCTTGGTCTCCATTATGGCAATATCGTAAGGCGCAGTCTCGAGCTTTAGGTTTTCATCGATAACATGGGCTAAGCGTTCAAGGATTTCAAATACCTCGGGCACCTTGGGCCCCCAACACACCACCAGATCATCTACCAAAAGATTATAACGCTCCGCTGCCTCCACAACCTTGGTTCTGAGCAAACCCAATGGAATTTTTCTGTTTACCTGTAACCCCTCTTTTTCCATGGCCTTAAGGATGTAATCTATCCTCTCTTCCGTTTTAGGGTGGTCCATGAAAATACCAGGGTCCACGTACGGTCGTTTCAGTTGCTCCATCTTCAAACGTTCAAGAACGGTTACAGCAGCAGAGGGTTCATAACCTGCCTCTTGTAATATGTGAAGGGCCCCTAGGTCCGCTTCCCTCTCGAAATCCCTGCTGTAAGCGTTCATTATGGCAACCTGCGCAAGATTAGCCAAAAGCATCACTGCCCCCTGACCTTTGGAGGCCACAGCCACCAAAAGGGCCCCAATGGTCAACTTTTGGTTCCTGGACGCTTGGCGGAGTATATGGTTTTTGTCCGAATGGACGATCTCATGAGCAATGACTGCAGCAAGTTCATCGTCGCTTCTGGCGAAATCCAGCATGCCTGTGGTGATGTAAATCCTGCCTCCCGGAATGGCAAAGGCGTTAGGGGACTTTTCTTCTATCACCTTTATCCTGTAATTCAGTTTTCTTTCCGCAAAGGGCGCACATTTATCAAGGACCATCTCCGCAAGGGCAACCTTATAAGGGTCAGTCACTACCTCCCAACGCTGTTCAACTTCCTTTGCTACTTTCTCGCCCAACTTATCCTCGTCATCCGAATGAGCAAAAGACGAGCCACTCAAAACAAACCCTGTCAAGATCAAAACGGCCAATGCAAAAACGGCCCTACCAATCAATTTGCCCAAAATTATCATGACCTCCAAGAAATATAGAAAACCACTTTTACTAATTCTAATTCATCAAGTTGTTCATTGAAACACTTTATACGAAGGTGGAAAGAGGTAGATTACCGTGGGATTGCCGTATTGTCTCAATTACTGGTAGGAGTAATTTCCTTATGGTCATTGCAGTGTCAAGATAGATTTTATAACTGCTTCCGACAGGATCAGGAACGTCCCCATTATCACATAAGAACATGGAAGAGGCGCTTTCCTTGCTCCCTCCACATTTCAAGTACAGATCAAACAACCTTATAGCGTTGCTTTTATGGCACACACCTTCTGCTATGACCGCCTGAACATGAGCCCCAGTCATACCTACGAAAACGGCGTCATCAAACAAAGGCAACTCCCTAACGCTTTTCGTCCTGTGGGCTGAGATATCAACCCCAAACTCCCTCATTACCTCTATAGCGCAGGAAGCAGCTGGATATCTCCCGTACACTGCAGTACCAGCCGATAAGGCATACCATCTCCCAGCAAGGCCCTCTTTCTGGAAGAGATAGTTCGCTATTCCCTCGGCCATTGGACTGCGACAGGTGTTTCCTGTACAGACGAAAACCATAAACTTTCTTTCTTTATTATCAGAAAATACACCTTTGGAGAACATCATGAAATCTTTTCCAACGTCACTTCCTTCATTAAATCTTCCACTTTTTCCCTGCTAGAAACCCCTTTTTCTATATGAAGTGCATCTTCCCATGCGCAAGCCATGGAGAATCGAATAACATCCTCTACATCCATACCCTCTATGAAACCTACAATCAATCCTGCCATCAGGGCTTCGCCTGCACCAAACATGGACACAAGGCCTTTTCTGCCGAACTCGGCAAGGTATACTCCTTTAGGAGTAAAAAAAACTTCCCCATAAGCTCGATAAGATGTGGTGGCCCATTCAACTCCATATTCATGCACTTTGGAAACCAGCGATATAAGGCTGTCCAAAGAAGTAAGGGATATTCCAGCCATTTGGTTTATAAAGCGTCGATCTATCTTGGCTATGCTTGGCCCAACTTCCAAAGCCTCCATCAAGGAAGGCCCAGCTGCATCAACTAGGGTGACGATGCCCTTGTTTTTTGCCCGGACCACTAGTTCCCTATATATATCTTGAGGAGCCCCTGGTGGTAGTGAGCCTCCTATGTAAACAAACTTCGCTCTTGTCAACATTCTATCGTAGTTATTCAGAAACCTTGCTAGAGCTCCTTCAGGAATGTATGGTCCGCTTTCGGTTATTCCTGTCTCCACATGGCCAATTTCGTCCACTATGTACACATTAGTGCGGGTTTCGCCCCTCACATGGACAAAATTGGTAGTTATGCGTTTTTTCCTTAGTTCATCCCTTATAAACTCACCGTTGAAACCAGCAAGGAACCCCATTGCCGCAGAGGAATAACCTAACTGGGAAAGTATCAACGACACATTTACTCCCTTGCCTCCCGCGGACCTATTGGTCTCACTAGCTCTAAACCAACCACCTGGTCTAAATTCTGGAACAACATACTCTTCATCAACTGCTGGGTTAAGCGTGACGGTTATTATCATCACCATCCCCCCTTCCAGTGTTCGAATGTGGAGGCAGGGCCAGACACCTTCCCTGCCTCCATAATAGCCTTTTAGTTGATCCCTATGAACTTTCTTGCGTCCTCAAGGCTTTCTATCTTTTCTGATCTGAGAATATTTCCTTTTGAAAGCTCAAGTAAAACAGGCATACTCTTTACACCTAATTTCTCAACCATACGGGCGTTCTTATATCCGTCAATCAGAGCCAGATCCTTAACGTGAGAGGTCAATTCTTCCAGTTGAGATACCAAGCTCATTTGAGCTTCATCGATGCTGGAATAGAGGAATATGAACGCGTGCTCAGGCTCAAAGACTTTCTGCCTCAGGTGCAGCTGTTCCGCGATGTAAGCGTAAGCAGCCATCGCTGCAGTTGCTCCATCACCTGCAGCTGTTATCACTTGTCTCAGGTATTTATCCCTTACGTCACCAGCCGCAAATATGCCCTCAACAGAAGTCTCCATTTTCTCATTGGTCTTTATCCAACCGCCAGGAGCCGCATCGACCATGTCTCCCAAAAACTTGGAATTAGGCTCCATTCCGACAAAGACGAATACACCTGCGACCGGCAACTTTGAATCCTCTTGAGTTTTAACGTTATGCAGCACAAGGTGAGTCACCATGTCATCCCCTGCGATCTCCTTCACCACGGTATTCCAAATGACCTCTATCTTATCGTTGGTCATAGCTCTTTCTACCGCAACTTTATCGGCCCTGAAGCTGTCTCTACGGTGAATTATGTAAACCTTGGATGCAAACTGGGTCAAATATAAAGCTTCCTCTACTGCCGTGTTGCCTCCTCCTATCACCGCAACTTCCTGTTCCTCGAAGAAGGCTCCATCGCACACAGCACAATAACTTACGCCTCGACCAGTGAACTCTTCCTCTCCAGGTACGCCTAGTTTTTTGAATTTAGCTCCTGTAGCGACTATTATCGCCTCGGCTTCGATCGTGCCATTATCGGTTACAACCAACTTGGATCCATCCTTGATCTCTATTTTCTGAACCTCGGCCTCCCTGAACTCTGGACCAAAATGCTCAGCGTGCTTTCTGAAAGATTCAGCCAACTCTGGACCGGAAGCATGGATTACACCCGTCCAGTTTTCTATTTCATCTGTTAGGTTTATCTGGCCTCCTGGGACGCCCTTCTCCAAAACCAACACATCAAGTCCAGATCTTCTTCCATAGATTGCGGCAGTAAGCCCGGCCGGTCCAGCTCCTATGATGACCAATTCTCTCTTTTCCATAGCTATTCCTCCTTTTGCAACGTTCTTCTTTCTCAATGGGGTTTACGTTTGCCTTCTTTTAAAGACCATGACTCTATCCATTCCTGATAGGTCTTTCTTAACATCGACTAATTGAAACAGCTTGCCACCAAGGAGTGATAATCGGTCGCATTGTAGCGAAGAACCAACCTCCAGGGCAAGGTAGCCTCCACGGCCAAGAATTTTTTCGGCAACAGAGAACAAAAATCTGTAAAATTTAAGCCCATCACTTCCGCCATCCAAAGCTTCTAGCGGCTCGTAAAGCCGTACTTCCGGCATCAAGCCCGGTATCTCATTGGTGGGTATATAAGGGGGATTGCTCACTATTAAATCGACTTTCTCACATGATTTGGGCAGGTCCCATCCCCCGCTGGAATGCCAAATAAGTACCCTATCCAAAACATCTAGATTCTTAAAGTTTTGCCATGCATACCATAATGCCCTAGCGGAGGAATCCACAGCAATTCCCCTGCATGTAGGCCTCTCTGAAAGCAATGCAGCAGTGATACAGCCACTGCCTGTTCCCCAATCAATAAAAACCCCTTCGTCAATCACTTCCAATGCAGCCTCAACCAGCACCTCTGTATCAGGTCTGGGTACTAGACAGCCCGGTCCTACTTTAAACGGCAGTCCCCAAAACTCCGCCTCTCCTGCTATATACTGCCAAGGCTCCCTGTTGGATCTCCTGTCCAGAATTTCCTTAAGCTTTTCTTCCTCCCTATCATTGAGCAAGTATTCAGGATGGCTATGAATAAAGCTTTTTCCCTTACCCATAACCCACTCCAGAATGAAATCTGCTTCCAGAAAGGGGTTTGACACACCTATTGACGAGAGCACATCCAAAGCCTTTGATCTCGCCTCGCCCAGATTCATTATCTAACTCTCCAAGGCCTTAAGTTTCTCCGACTGATCCGCTATTATAAGGGCTGAAATCATCTCGTCCAGGTCTCCATCCAGCATCTGATCCAGCTTGTACAAGGTCAAGCCTATCCTATGATCGGTTACCCTGTTCTGTGGAAAATTGTATGTTCGAATCCTCTCAGAACGATCCCCAGTGCCAATCTGCCCTTTTCTTTCCGCAGCCAATTCAGCTGTTTGTTTTTGAATTTCGTTATCTAATAGCTTGGCTCTCAAAAGCTTCATAGCTTTTGCTCTGTTTTTTATCTGGGACCGTTCGTCTTGGCACGTAACAACTATACCTGTAGGAAGGTGGGTAATACGCACCGCAGAGTCAGTCATGTTGACATGTTGTCCTCCAGCTCCGCTTGCCCTGTAGGTGTCTATCTTCAAATCCTCTTCTCGAATCTCAACATCCACGTCCTCTGCCTCTGGTAGTACAGCCACGGTGGCTGTCGATGTATGTATACGACCGCTGGATTCAGTAACAGGCACTCTTTGTACTCTGTGGACTCCGCTTTCGTACTTGAGCTGACTGTAAGCACCAACCCCATCTATCCTGAAGACCACTTCCTTGTAGCCCCCTATACCTGTTTCGTGCATGGTCATTATTTCAGTGTTCCATCCCTTTCGCTCAGCAAAGCGAGTGTACATCCTGTACAGGTCTCCGGCAAAAAGAGCAGCCTCGTCTCCACCTGCACCAGCTCTTATCTCCATTATTACGCTCTTATCGTCATTGGGGTCCTTAGGCAAGAGCAAGACCTTTAACCTCTCAGTCAACCTCTCTTCTTCGGGTTCCAACTCACGGAGCTCTTCTTGGGCCATTTCTGCCAGCTCCTTATCGCTTGCATGAAGCAGCGATCTGGCTTCAGATATTCTATCGACCACCTCTTTGTACTGTCTGTAAGTTTGGACTATCTCCTCAAGGGTTGCGTGCTTCTTGGCAAGCTTCTGCAACTCCTTTGGATCAGATATGTACTGAGGATCAGCTAGTTTTTTCTCTATTTCCTTGTAGGTTTCCTCAACTTCTTTAAGTTTTTTCGACAGGTCCATCAACATCACCGTCCGGTTCTTGGTTATAGCTTTCTTCTTCGCTCCCCAGAGCTACCTTCAGCGCCGTTATGGCGACCTCCAATTGTTCCAAGTCTGGTTCCCTCGTCGTAAGATACTGCAGCCAAAGGGTGGGAGACATAAAAATCCTGCCTAATGTTCCCTTTCTTCCACACCATCTTATTATCTCATAGGATATGCCTATAACAAAAGGAAGCAGTAGAACCCTAGAGCCAATCCTCATGGCGAGCCCTTCAGTAGGTATCGCTGAAAAAACCACTACACTAACTATTACTACAACCAAGAGAAAGGAGGTCCCACATCTCGGATGAATCCTGGAAAAACAACTTACATTCAGAGGTGTGAGCTCACTCCCATTTTCATAGGCATTTATGGTCTTGTGCTCTGCCCCGTGATAAGCGAACACACGCCTAATATCTTTCCACATTCCAATAAACGCCACATAACCAACAAAAATGGCTCCTCTCGCAATTCCCTCGATAACCCTTCCTGCCCCTTCAGAGGCACCCAAAAAATTTACTACCCAATCGGACATCAAAAGAGGCAAGACCACAAAAAATGCTATTACTGCCACGACCGCTATGACGACAGAAAGGATGAACCCTCCTTTACCTATAGATTCATCCTCTGGAAGGGCTACCTCCGCGGAAAGAGAAAGGGCTTTGGCACCGGTACATAGCATCTCTGCCATTACGGCCAAACCCCTTAAAGTGGGCAATTTCCACAAACCTTTGCTTGTCCAAGGCCTGTTGGCCCAAGTTTTAGTCCAAATATCACCCTTTGGAGTTCGGACCGCAAGCCCCCACCTTGCAGGTCCCTTCATGAGGACTCCTTCGAGTACTGCCTGTCCTCCCACAGGAACCTCATGCTCCGCATTCAAGGAAAAAAGAAAGAAGTAAATGAATCTTGTTATATAGCTAAAAATCAAGGACATCCGCCAGTACTTCCTCTACAGTTGTATAAGGATTACCACACGAGGTTGCCTCCTTACATTTTCCAGAAACAACACATGCTGGGCCTGCCATATTAAATATCATTGGTGCTTTCTCCCTGGCCAAGGCCAACATCCGCCTGGCGACCTCACGGATCTCCCATTGAGCTCGTTTACAAAGCCTCAGACCGAAAAAGTGGTGAAGTTCTCTGGCGTTCATGGTAACCACTATACGAGTCTCCCATGAATGAGGCAATATATATCTCGCATCCTCCTTTGGAACTCCACTCTCCACAAGCAACTTGTACGTGTCGAAACTTTTTTGGACCATCTCCATATACCTTTCCCTCAAGGCAGCATCTTCTGCTATCGAGGGGGGTACTACCACCTGTGGATTTCCCATCAGCACGTATCTTTGGCTTTGTTGAGAGTAACTGGCCAGTCTGTGCCTTACAAGTTGATGGGTGCACACTCTACTTAGGCCATCCATAGCAAAAGTGAAGGCAACATGCTCAAAGGGAGACATGTGCCCCGATTTAAGCAAATGCTCAAGAAGCTTCTCGCTCTTTCGCTCGTCCATACCTTCCTTAAGACTGCACGCTGACACATCACTATAACAAAGCCTCGCAGATGCAGCCACAACCTTATCTGGCTCAGGGGTGAAAGCTAAAAGCTCTACAGATAAACTCATAACCACTTATGTTCTAAAGAGGGAGCTTCGCTCCCTCTTTAGCCCTGCTCTTTCTCTTCAGTTTCCTGTGCAGGCTTCCCAAAACGGGTCCCAGCATATTTGCGCTGAAACTTCTCGACCCTTCCTGCCTCGATGACCACCGCACCCCTCTTGCCGGTGTAGAAAGGATGGCACGAGGAGCAAACAGCAACCTTTATTTCCTTCAATGTAGACCTCGTCTCAAACCTGTTACCGCAAGCACAAGCCACCTGACAGGGACCGTATTCTGGATGAATATCCTTTTTCAACAAAAACACCTCCACCAACACATACTTTACACCACAAGTAGTGAATGTATCACACCTAAACACAAAGCACAAGAGGCTGACTCACAAATGCATTACCCCCAACCCACATCGTTCGTGGTGAGCAACTGCATGATAGGCCGTATCTCCCAACACTGCAACAGCTATCCACTGATCGTTTCTGACGATGCCTATCTTCGCTCCTATGCTGGCCTCTAACATGCTCATGCTTATGAATCCATTCAATGCCTCGACTGCAGCATGCATCAGTGCGTGCATCTCGTTGCATTTTTTCTCCACGACACCAGCGTTGAGTGCGGCACCCACCAATGCTCTGGTTATCTTCTGAGGCAATTCTCCCGCCAAACCACCTACCTCTGTGGCAACGGCTCTCCACCCGGTTGCAACTATCTGCTTTTTTACGTTCTGTTCTTCTTCTGCGTCGGTGGTAAGGGCAAGCAAAAGAGCAGCTCTTCCCACCTGGCTCTTTTGTTTGAGATCTATTTTCACGCTGAGCTTAACATAATCCATTTCAGGATTACTGCAACCTTCTCCTGTTCCTTCTTCTCTATTCTCCAGCCCATATTCTTTCGACGGTTCGCTAAATCCTATTAGTGTTTTCCAATCCATTTCGTAGCCCCCCGGGAACTTATTCTTCACCTATTTTACACAACTTATGACCTTGGTGCATCCTTTTGCACGTAGAAACTGGAAAGCCATGAACCCAAATGGGGCTTGAAACATGTGTTGCATAAAATTATACTTAAACTGACAGTCAGGTAGATTGACAAGCTTGATGGACAACGTGAGGGGGGGAGGTAAAAGAGAGTAATACAGCAAAAGAAGAGGAGTTTTAGAACTAAAATATCAAAGGAGGCGACTTGATGATGAAAAAGGTTGTGGCACTAGCATTGGTCCTCGTAATGGCTATGGCATGTGGGGCTTACGCCAAGACATTCGTGTCCCTCGCAACGGGCGGCACAGGTGGTACTTATTACCCCGTCGGTGGTGGAATAGCCGATATAGTAAGCAGGAACCTTTCTGACGTCCAAATGACTGCAGAGACAGGAAACGCTTCGGTGGCAAACTTGAACTTGATAGGAACCCACCAGATCGAGATGGCCTTGGTTCAGAACGATGTAGCATATTTCGCCTACCACGGAAAAATGATGTTCGACAAACCTTTCAAAAACGTACGCGCCATAGCAACTCTCTATCCTGAGACCATACAAGTGGTAGCCCTCAAGGATTCGGGAGTAAAGACCATAAAAGACCTTCCCGGCAAGAGAGTTTCTGTCGGTGCCCCAGGCTCCGGTGTCATGGCTGATGTTCAGCTAATATTTAGGACCCTCGGCTTTAAGTTCTCCGATATGAAAACCGATTTCTTGGACTTTAACAATACTGCCCAGCGCATGAAAGACGGCCAGATAGACGTAGGTTTCGTCGTAGCCGGATTCCCCACATCCGCAATAATGGACCTTGCAACCATGCACGACATCACCTTGGTTTCCTTTGATGAGGAGACCATAGAAAAGCTCCATGCCGAATATCCTTTCTTCGTAAGGAACGTCATCCCCGCAGGCACATACAAGGGCGTGGATAAAGACACCACCACCGTGGCAGTCCAGGCCATGTGGGTATGCGATGCCGACCTCAGTGAGGATGTAGTTTACAAGATCACCAAGGCTTTCTGGGAAAACGTGGAGGATCTGTACAAAGTACACGCAAAAGCCAAAATGGTAACCCTTGATACCGCCCTTGAAGGTATATCCGTACCAGTTCATCCCGGCGCCGCAAAATACTACAAGGAGATAGGTTTAACAGTTCCTGAAGTGGAATAAGAGCAAAAATTGACACAAAAGAAATGGCGCCTTTAGGCGCCATTTCTTTGTTCGGTTCTTCGTGTCAAATATATCGTTAAATATATCGCGAAAAAGTTTTTCTTTTTTTCTTATAGTTTTACGACGTTGGACGCTTGGGGGCCTTTGTTGCCCTGGGTGATATCAAAGGATACCTGCTGGCCCTCTGCCAAGGTCTTGAATCCTTCTCCCTCTATAGCGGAAAAGTGTACAAACACATCAGTTCCTTCGTCGGACGTGATGAACCCATAACCCTTAGACTCGTTAAACCACTTAACTGTTCCATTCATTGTCAAAATATTTCCTCCTAAAGCTTTAAAAAGCGAAAATTGGTCGCCGGCTGACCATGGGGAGAACTATACAGGAAAAACCTCCCCCCGTCAAGCGATATATTCACTTTTTCTGTAGATGAGCCTATATTTCGTTCCGTCTACTTTGGTAAAGTGAAAGAGATAA
>NZ_DAITZW010000016.1:0-37890 GCF_036847465.1 Thermovirga lienii
TGGGTTCTTCTTCCTCCTCTTGGGAAGGAGACAGTTCTTCTATTGTTTTATTTTTGAGGGCTCCCGAAACGGATTACTGAGGTAGATTTTAGCAGTTGGGGAAATTTTAAAGGAGGGAGCCTTAAAAGGCTCCCTCCTTTTTATTAGGTGCTTAAACTAAAAGGGCAGAGGAGGATGAGGATGAGAAGATACTTGTTTACGCCAGGGCCGGTAGAGTTAAGCAAAAAGGTTGAAGAAGCCACGAAGGGACAAATGATAAGCCACAGAAGCAGGGAGTTTTCCAGTTTGATGTCGGGTTTGCAGTTAAAGCTGCGAAAGTTGTTGAATGTCCAAGAACCCGTTTTACTCTTTCCTGGTTCCGGTACATCGGCACTCGAAGCTTTATTAGTAAATCTGATTTCCAGGGGCGATAAAGTTCTTTCCTTCTCTTGCGGGCATTTTGGCGAACGATTCCGTGAAATTGCCTCTCGTATTGGAGCCGTAGTGTTATCTTTCGATAAGCCTTATGGAGAAGTTTTCACAAAAGAAGAGGTAGTTGGCGCTGTAAATCTTTATAGTGATGCTTCTGCCATATTAATAACCCACAACGAAACATCTACTGGGGCAGCTAACCCCATAGAGGAGATAATAGAAGGCCTTCCTGCAGACGGCCCCCTGGTCTTAGTGGATGCCGTTAGTTCCATTGGTGCGATGCCGTGCTATCCGGAGAAATGGGGCGTAGATGGTTTGGCCACTTGTTCCCAGAAAGGGCTTATGGCGCCTCCTGGTATAGGAATTGTTTGGCTTTCCCGTAGAGCCTGGGAGAAGGTCCGTCAGAATAAAACCTGTCCCTCTTACAGCATGGATTTTCTTCTAATGAGGAAGTACCTTGAAAAAGAGCTTCCTCAAACTCCTGTTACGCCTCCTGTGTCTTTATTTTTCGCTTTGGATGCATCCCTTGAGGAGGTAGAAGAAGAAGGGGGGTTCTTGAGACGTTTTGAGGAGCGCAAGGCCTATGCTCAGTCATTATGCAAGGCAGTAGAGGACCTTGGGCTTGAGTTGTTGGTCAAAAACAAGCCTTCAAGGTCCTGTGGCGTTACTGCTATACGAATTCCAGGCAAGGCAGAGTCAGTGAGGAAGGGATTGCTTGAAAAAGGGATAGAAGTGGCTGGAGGGCAGGGCGCTTTGAGAAACGAAATAATAAGGGTTGGTCACTATACCAGAGAGGGCTTGTCGGAGCTTTGGGATTTCATTCAAGCTCTCGAAGAAACCTGTAAAGAATTGGGGGTTGCCGTCGATAAGATGAGCTTCGGCAAGATAGAGGAACTTTACACTGGGAGGTGCAGATAGATGTGGAAGATCCTAGTCACTGAGGAGATTCATCCTTCAGGATTAAAGGAGCTAAGGAAAGATCCGGAAGTGGAACTGCTGGAAAAAGTGGACATGAGTGAAGAGGAGTTTTTTCACTTGGTCAAAGACGTAGATGCTCTCGTGACCAGGAGTGGTACCTCTATTGACAAAAGGGTACTAGATGAAGCCAAACGGCTCAAGGTCGTTGCCAGGGCAGGGGTTGGAGTGGATAACATTGATCTTGATTGGGCAAGTCGGAAAGGTGTAGTCGTTATAAACGCTCCCACAGGAAACACTCTTGCTGCAACTGAACACACCTTTGCTCTCCTTCTGTCTATTTGCCGCAAGTTGCCTCACGGGTTCAACGACCTGGCGAGGGGCGGTTGGAACAGAAAGGCTTTTATGGGAATGCAGCTTCATGGTAAAACCCTCCTAATAATAGGGCTTGGCAGGATAGGCAGCCAGGTAGCCAAGCGAGCAAAAGCTTTTGGAATGGAGGTTTTGGCCTATGACCCCTATATAAGCGCTCGGAAGGTGGAAGAATTAGGGGTTAGAAGGGCACTTGAGTTGGAAGGCGCATTGGCTTTGGCTGATGTGGTTACATTGCATACCCCCTTGACCTCGGAGACCAAGGGAATGATAGATGAAAGGACTCTTAAGGCCTTTAAAAAAGGAGCAATTCTCATAAACTGTGCGAGAGGGGGATTGGTGGACGAGCAGGCTTGCGCGGATGCTATAAGAGAAGGGCGCCTTGCAGGTGCGGCGTTCGACGTGTTTTCCCAGGAGCCCCCTAAAAATGATCACCCGCTTTTCGCGGAGGATATAAGGGATAGGGTAGTCCTTACCCCCCATATAGGGGCCAACACTCATGAGGCTCAATCGGCTGTTTCTCTCATAATAGCTAAGAATCTTTTGGCGGCATTGAAGGGAGAGCCTTACGAGCATGCAGTAAACCTACCCTTTATGGAGCATAAGCTCTCTGCTTCGGGCAAACGGTTCTTGGCTTTGGCACGAAAAATGGGCATCTTGGCAGCCTCAATCGTTGCAGGAGCGCCGGGGAGTGTGCAGTTTTCCATGAGGGGCATACCTGTTGATGATGTGGTTGAGGCAAGAGCTTATGAATATTGTAGCCACTGTCCTTATACTATTGCGGCCCTTAAAGGTGTTCTAGAGAGGCATTTGGGGCGAGGTATAAGCTACATGGAGGCTCCGCTCCTTGCACAGGAGAGGGGCATATACGTAGAGGAGGCGAGCATCTCCGATTCACGTTATCGCTACCTGATGGAATTGAAGGTAAAAAGCGACAAAGAGGAAGTTGTGATATTGGCGACTGTCACAGAAGATGATGAGAAGCAGCGCATAGTAGGCATAAACGGCTACAGGATGGACTTTGAGCCCAGCGGGAGTTTCATTATATTTCAGAACCATGATAGGCCAGGAGTTATAGGTAAGATAGGGACCTACCTTGGAGAGAAGGGCATAAATATAGCCAATTTTTACTTGGGAAGAAAAAATGGAAGCGGCTTGGCCTTTGGGGTTTTGCAGGTCGATGGAGAGGTGGATCAGCGGGTTTTGGAGGATCTTAATGAAGCTGAAGATTTTGTGTGGGTAAGTAGCGTTAAATTTGAGGGGGATAGATGACATGCGTTTTTTTCTCATACGCCATGGACGCACTAATTGGAATTCGGAGGGAAGGTATCAGGGCGTAATAGACGTACCTCTAGATGAAGTTGGGAAGAAACAAGCTGAATTGTTAGCCAAGTCCTTGAAGTGTGTAACCATTGACAAGGTTTGGAGTAGTCCCTTAAGCAGGGCCAAAGAGACTGCTTGGTATATATCCCAAGAGCAGGGCTGTCCCCTTGAGGTCCATGAGGGACTTACCGAGATCTCCCATGGAGAATGGGAGGGCAAATATGCTCATGAAGTAAAGGTTCTCTGGCCTGAGCTCTACGACCTTTGGTATAAGGAACCCCAAAAGGTTAAAATGCCTTCTGGAGAGACTTTGGAGGAGGTTGCGAATAGGGCAAAAGGTGCGTTGGAGTTTGTCCTAGGCGAGGGAAAAGACCCAGTGGCTGTTGTAACCCATGACGCAGTGATAAAAGTGCTTTTGTGCCATTTTTTGGAGTTACCTTTGGCCAAGTTTTGGAGTTTTCATGTGGCCAATTGTTCCGTTACCATGATTGAGAGAAAGGGAAAAGAATTTTGCATTTACCTTTTGGGAGAAAGGCCTTGGGCTCCCAATAGGTACGATTGGGAAAAGCAGGCTGGGCTCTGAGACGATACTTGAAACGTGGACATATGTTTTTTTTGGGTGTATTTTCAAAGTGTAGTGGTGACATCTCGTGGGGAGGTGGTTGTTTTGCTCAATAAGAGGATGGAAATTTTAAGGCAGCTTGCTACAGAAGCGCCGACCAAGATAGTTATGTTGGTCATAGATGGTCTAGGCGGATTGCCGGACAAAGATGGCATGACGGAGCTGGAAAGGGCGTTCACACCCAACTTGGACGAAATAGCATCAAGGGGTGAGACTGGTCTATTGGAGATGGTGGATGTAGGGATAACCCCTGGTAGTGGACCAGGACATTTGGCTCTGTTCGGCTACGACCCCGTGGAATTTACCGTGGGGAGGGGCATACTTGAAGTATTGGGAACAGGGGGCAAGGTCTCCCGAGGAGATGTATGTGCTAGGGGCAACTTCGCGACCTGGGGGGCGCAAGACGTAATCCTGGACAGAAGGGCTGGAAGGATAGAGACGGATAAATCAAGAGAGCTCGTAGAAAGGCTTAGCGAGGCAATAAAGGAGATAGACGGAGTAAGGATTACGTACTATCCAGGTTTGGAGCACCGATTTTCGGTGGTATTTTCCGGTGAGGGCCTTTGTGACTGTGTGAGTGACGCTGACCCTCAAAAGGATGGGGCTTCCATGAGGTGGGCTGAGCCTTTGTCCGAGGAAGGATCCAAAATGGCCGACATAGTAAATAAGTTCATTCGTGAGGCAAGGAATGTTTTAGGTGGTGAGCCCAAGGCAAACGGCTGTCTTTTGAGAGGTTTCTCAGGAGTTCCAGATATTCCTCATCTTGGAGAGTTGTATAAAATCAAACCCCTTGGCTTGGCTTCGTATCCTATGTACAGGGGGCTCGCGAGCTTAGTGGGTATGGACGTTTTGGAGGTGGAAAACAACCCAATCAAGCTAATTGAAGAGTTGCAGGCTAGGTGGGATGCTTACGACTTTTTCTACTTGCATGTCAAGCATGGGGATAGCAGGGGAGAGGACGGTGACACCTTGGGTAAGATTAAGGTAATAGAAGAGGTGGACAAAGTCATGCCATTGCTGATGGAGTTGAGCCCCGATGTTTTGGTTGTGACGGGAGATCATAGTACCCCGTCGAGGATGAAAGGGCATTCTTGGCACCCATCCCCTTTGGTTTTGTTGAGTCCCTATGTAAGACCCGATGGGATTTCCACGTTTGGGGAGAGGGATTGTGCAAGAGGCAGCTTGGGTATAATACCCGCATGGAAGCTTATGGGGCTGCTTTTGGCCCATGGAAGGCGGTTGAAGAAGTTTGGAGCATAAGGATATAAAAAAGGTGATGGACTTGGCTTCTCCGGTAAGCAAGCTACCGAAAACCCGGAATATTGGAGACATAAAAAACCTAGAACCTGGCGAGCGTTTTCGGGCTGTTGTTGCCCTCACCGCGGCAAAGCAAAGGAGAGATAAAAACGACAGGATTTTTTGGGAAGTATCCGTAATGGACTCCTTTGGAAACCTTGAGGCGAAGGTTTGGTCTGATGCCAAATGGTGGAACGCAAAAAATGGCAACAAGGAGCCCATGGTGGCTGAAAACATAAACCCCCAAGAAGATCTTTTAAATAAGCCTGTGGGGGTAATAGGTGTAGTTACAGAATTCAAGGGCAGGTTGCAGTATAACTTCAACGAAGTTTATCTTTTGGATCCGGGGAAGCACCCCATTTCCAGCTTCCTTCAGAAATCTCCTGTTCCTTTGGCGGAGATGGAAAAAAATTTCTGGAGCATAGTGGAAAAATGCGGGGACCCTGTTAAGGGGTTTTTGCATTTTGTGTTCAGAGGCGACTTATGGGAAACCTTCAGGGACGCTCCTGCTGCGGTATCCCACCATCATGCTTACGTACATGGCCTTTTGGAGCATACTCTAGCTGTAGCGAGTTCAGCGATTGCCATAGGCGAGTCCTACGTTGCCAGGGACTTTCCAGTAGACATGGATACGTTGATAGCAGGGGCTTTACTCCATGATCTTGGCAAAGTTGAGGCTTATTCCCTTGAACCCTTTCCAAGTATGACCCTCAAGGGGACGGTAATAGACCACATCCCGTTAGGCTACGCTAGATTCATCAATCTTGCATCGGAATATGACCTTTGCGAAGATGTAACTTTGGCAGTGGGACACATAATAATAAGCCATCATGGAAGGAAGGAATATGGGTCTCCAGTTTTACCGGCTACCCCGGAGGCTTTGATCGTCTCCATGGCGGATGAGCTTGATTTTATATTGCACTGTTGGGAAGCGACCGGAGTACAGGGTGATGGCGAGATCACTGATTTTAGCTATTCCGCCCAGAGGCGCTTTTGGAAGCGGTCGGCGACAAAAGACAAAAAGGGAGAATAAAATATGCCGTTTAAGTTCAAGATCGATAATCATCAGCAGGGGCGCAGGCTAGACAAGGTGTTGAGGGGTAAATGGCCTAATTTGCCTCTGGGGGCATTGATGAAATACTTCAGAAAAAGGCAAATCTTGGTAAATGGTAGCCCCGCAAATTACAATGACAAAGTGATTGCAGGACAGGAAATACAGGTGCCATGGGATGACTTCCCTGTGAAGAAAACCATTACTCCTCAAGGGCCTTCGGTTAGAGTCCATCTGGACATAATCTATGCTGATAGCAACATATGCATAATCAATAAACCATGGAACTTGTTGACACAACCAGCCAAAAGGAACGATGACTCTGTAATAGCGAGGATAATAAAGGAACTTGGTTGGCGGGACAATTCTTTCCTTCCCACCCCTGTTCACCGATTGGATAGAAATACTTCTGGAATTTTGGTGGTGGCCTTGAATGGAGAGGCTCTAAGGGTTCTGAACGAAGCCTGGAGGAATGGAAAGGTGAGAAAGAAGTATCTTGCCCTCGTGTCGGGGAATCCTAAGGATAAGGGAACTGTAAAAGTCGCTCTGGTCAAAGACACCTCAAAAAATATGGTGACGCCGGTGAAATCAGGGGGGCTCAATGCGGAGACTAGATACCGTACGATCAAGGGCAATGGAGATGTAGCCTTGGTGAGTTTGGAGCTTCTCACAGGGAGGCCCCATCAAGCCAGGGCCCATATGGCCTATGTGGGCAATCCCATTATAGGGGATAGAAAATATGGGGACCAAAAGATAAACCAAAAGTGGGTTCAAAAGGGCATAAAAAGACCGTTGCTACATGCAAGGACCATAACGTTCGATGAAAATTTTCCTGCGCCCTTAGAGTACCTTTCAGGTAGGACTTTCAATGCACCTCCGCCCGATGATTTTTTGTCTGTCCTGAGGGAAAGGGGTTGGCATATATACAATTGGGGGGTATAATTATTCTGCAAAAATAATCGTGGAGGTGCACGGAATGGTAGCCAATAAGCTAGAAATATCGGCTTCTGCCAGAGAGAAGCTCAAGAAGATGGGAGACGAAGCATACGTGATAGTGAGAAGGATAGGGGCTGGATGAGGAGCCCGTTACGCTGCTCTCGTTGAGAGCGGCAAGCCCCCAGTAGAGGAAGGGTACGTGGCCTTGGAGGATGAAGGACTAAAGGTATGGGTCCCAGAGGCCATGAATTTTGAAGATGATACTGTCCGTATTGATGAAAGAGGTTTTCTCTGGAGTAAAAGTATCGAGGTCGTGAATGCAAGAATTCCAAGGGGAGGTTGCGGCTGCGCGTAACCTGTTAAGAGGAGGAGATCAAGAATCTCCCCCTCTTTATTTTTTATAGTGCATATTATATGGAATTGTTGAAAATTTTTTATTCACCTTGACAAGCTCCACCTTTCACATAAACTTATAATCGTTATTAGATTTCAGGTGAGGTAAGCTGAGATTAGTAAGTCCTGCATACAGCAAGACGTACATAATATCCAAAAAATTGGAGGGATTTTCGTGAGTTGGGTGGATGAAGTACTTGAAAAACAGGTCAAGGAAAGATGGCCATGGCAGAAGGAGTTCATTCAGGCGGTTACAGAGTTCGTCAACGCAGTAAGGCCAGTCCTGGAGAGCGACCCCAAGTACAAAAAGCATGCCATTCTTGAGAGAATCATAGTCCCCGAGAGAACCATTATTTTCAGAGTCACCTGGGAGAGGGACAATGGAGATATCGAAGTAAACTACGGGTACAGAATCCAGATGAACAGCGCCCTTGGTCCATACAAGGGTGGTTTGAGATTCCACCCTACAGTTAACCTCAGCGTTCTCAAGTTCCTCGCCTTTGAGCAGATTTTCAAAAATTCCCTCACTGGTTTGCCCCTCGGTGCAGGCAAGGGTGGAAGCAACTTTGACCCCAAGGGTAAGAGCGACGACGAGGTGCGTCGTTTCTGCCAAGCTTTCATGACTGAGCTTTATCGTCACATCGGTTCCGATATAGATGTTCCAGCGGGCGACATAGGCGTAGGAGCAAGGGAGATAGGTTACCTCTTTGGCCAGTACAAGAAAATAGCGAACCTCCACGACGGCGGCGTTCTAACCGGAAAGACCGTCGGCTGGGGCGGAAGCTTGATCAGGCCAGAGGCCACAGGTTACGGCTGCGTATACTTCGCCGAGGAGATGCTAAAGAACAAGGGCGATTCCATCGGTGGCAAGAGAGTTCTTATCTCCGGTTCTGGTAACGTTGCTCAGTACGCTGCTGAGAAGGTCAACCAGCTGGGAGGTAAGGTAATATCCCTCTCCGACTCTGGCGGTACCGTTATCGACGAGGACGGAATCAGCGGCGAGAAGTGGGAGTACGTAATGGAGCTCAAGAACGTCAAGAGGGGCAGGATCAAGGAGTACGTCGAGAAGTTCCCAACGGCCAAGTACTACGAAGGCAAGAGGCCGTGGGGTCTTGCAGAGGCAGAGGTAGCCCTGCCCTGCGCAACCCAGAACGAACTGGATCTCGACGATGCGAAGGCTCTAGTCAAGAACGGCTGCATGGTCGTAGCAGAAGGTGCCAACATGCCCACGACCTTGGAGGCAACGGACTACCTCCTCGAGAACAAGGTGCTCTTTGCTCCCGGTAAGGCTTCCAACGCTGGTGGTGTTGCCACCTCTGGTCTTGAGATGTCTCAGAACAGCATGAGGCTTTTCTGGACCAAGGAAGAAGTTGATAGCAAGCTTCACAACATTATGGTGAACATTCACCAGAGCTGCTTGGATGCTGCTAAGGAGTTCGGTCATCCTGGAAACTACGTTGTTGGAGCCAATATCGCTGGTTTCCTCCGCGTAGCCAAGGCAATGATAGACCAGGGCTTCTAAAAAGAGACCTATTTGTAAATAATTTCAACGCCATAAAAAGAGAGGGGGCAATGCCCCCTCTCTTTTTAATGGCGTGTACTAAGGCCTGAAAGTTATGTATAATACACTAAACTGGCGGCGCTAATAAGGATATTTTGGTTTTTTACGTTTATCCGTGATATATCTTAAAGTGGAAATGTTTTCGAGGAAGGAGCGCTTGAATGATTGATATGTCTGACACTCCAGAGTTGGTAGAGGTTCTTTTATCCCAATCTGAAAACCTTGTTGATGAAATGGTATCGTGGCGAAGGGAGTTCCATCAGTTTCCCGAGCTTGGTTTCGAGGAGAATATAACTTCCGCCAAAGTGGTTTCAGCACTGGAGGCCATAGATTCAGTCGAGGTAATAAAGGGTTTTGGTATTCCTACATCCGTCATTGGAGTTTTAGGTGGAGAATTAGGGGGCCCTGCTTTGGTGATCAGGGTGAACATGGACGCAGTGCCCATACAGGAGAAAACAGGCTATCCCTTCTCTTCATGTTTTCCCGGCATGATGCATGCTTGTGGCCATGACTCTCACATGGCGGCTTTATTGGGAGCAGCGAGAATACTCAGCATGCACAAAGAAAAACTTAAAAGGCCCGTGGTTTTCCTCTTTCAACCAGCAGAAGAAGGTAAAGGCGGAGCAAAGAAGATTATAGAAGAAGGTTTTTTAAACAAGTTTAAGGTGGGCAAGATGCTGGGGTTTCACTTTTGGCCCAAGATACCTTACGGAGAATTTCGCACCAAAAAAGGATTGTTCACAGCATTATCAGACCGTATTCACATAGCCGTGCGCGGTGTTGCCACTCACGCTTCAAGTCCCCATTTAGGTGTTGACCCTTTAATTGTAGCAGCAAACATAATGCTGGCAGTGCAGGGAATACTTACCAGAGAGCTGGATCCATCCAAAACAGCAGTCATAACTTTCGGGCAAATGGAGGCTGGAGAAATATATAATATTGTCCCCGAATCTGCCCATTTGTGGGGTACGTTAAGGACCTTCAGTGAGGATGTTAGAGATTTTATCAAGGATCGTTTGGAGACCATGGTCCCTCTCATCGCTCAGGCTCACAGGGCGGTTGCAAGCGTGGAATATGTCAAGAATTATCCTAGTCTTATCAACGATCCGCTGTTGACAGAAGAGGTTGTGAGCTTGGCCAGGTCTTTCTTTGGGGAGGAACAGGTTTCCAATATGGACGGTCCCATTCTGAACGGCGAGGACTTCGCCTTTTACTCCTTGAAGGTTCCGTCTTGCTTCATGCTTTTAGGAACTGGCTTGGATGTGGGCTTGCACAGTGCAAAATATGATGTGCCAGAGGATTTGATTCCCATGGGTGCTGCTTGGTTGGCCTATCTGGGGCTCAAGGCATGATTGTTTAAATGTTTTGAGCATTCTTAGAATGAGGGGGTAAAGTTTTTTGAGTCGCTTAGAAGAACACATTTTTGCAATATGTAAAAAAGCAGGGGGAGAGAAAGCCTTTTGGTGGAGAGGCACCTGGTGGTCCCGTAACGTACTGTACGAGATGATATCCAAGTGTAGGGACACCTTGAAGGATGCAGGTTTTGGGGAGGGGCAGATTTTAGCTGCTATAATGCCCAATTGTCCCTTGTTTTTGTCTTTGGCCGTAGCGGTTTGGAGCCTAAGGGGAACCCTTTTGCCTCTCAACCTTCAGGCAGGCCGACTTAACATGGCTAAGAACTTGAAGCATGCTGGGGTTTCTCTAGCTATCATGCCGGAGGGAATGGAAAGCGTAGCAGAAAGTCTCACTGAGATGGGGATCTTGACTGTAACTGCTCCGTTGGAAGGGCCGCTACCTTCAGTAAAGGTTAAAGGAGTTAAGTCTTCAGATGCGGAAAAAGCGGTGCTGTTTTATACCTCCGGCACAACTGGAGCCCCGAAGGCTGTTCCTTTGACTCACAGAAACCTGTTGGACAATGTTAGCAAATCCATAGAGCATTTCATGGAGCTTCAACCTGAGGACAGATTTTTGAACGTCCTCCCAAACTTTCATGCCTTAGGGTTCACTACCAGCAGCTTGTTGCCCCTTTTGGGGGAATTCTCGCAGGTTATCCTTCCCAACTTCATGCCCGCGGAGAACACTTTGGCGGCGATCAGGGAGGCAGAGGTCACTGCTGTAATTGCGGTGCCCACGATGATAGCTTTGATGTTGGGGGCCATAGCCAGAGGAGCGGATGTGCCTCGTTCCATCAGGATATTGGTTTCTGGTGGTGATAAGTTTCCCCCTCTTTTAGATCAGAGAATTCAGAAAGTTTTTGGATTAGGTGTTCTTGAGGGATACGGACTTACTGAGACTTCACCTGTCGTTTCGGTGAACCCTGGACAGAAGGTCAGAAAGTTGGGTACAGTGGGCACCATATTGAAGGGGTACGAGGTTCAGATTAGGGATAGAGAAGGCAACATAATTAAAGATCCAAAAGAAGAGGGAATTTTGTGGTTAAAAGGACCATCGGTGTTCCAAGGTTACTTTAAGGATCCTGAGCGTACAGCTGAGAGGATAAAGGACGGGTGGTTCAATACCGGTGACATAGTAAAGATAGATGAGGATGGGTACTTAAGCATACTTGACAGGGAAAGCGACATAATAATAGTTGGTGGGTTCAACGTGTACCCTGCTGAGGTGGAGGAAGTGATTCGGTCCATCCCCGGAGTTTTGGAGTCAGCTGTCGTAGGGGTTCCTCATCCCATAAGTGGAGAGATAGTTAAAGCATATGTGGTTAAAAGACCTGGAGCAGAGCTTCAGCCAAGGGAGATAATTTCTTATTGCAAGGAGCGCCTTGCGCATTACAAGGTCCCCAGGGTTGTGGAGTTCATTGATGAACTTCCTCGTTCAAGCATCGGAAAAGTATTGAGAAGAGAACTTAGAAACAGGTGATAAACACATGAAAAGCTTGTTCTCTGGCTGCTCCGTCGTCGTGGTGGGAGACGTTATGGTGGACCATTACATATGGGGTGATGCATCAAGAATATCTCCTGAGGCACCAGTTCCGGTAGTACACGTCCACAAAGAAGAATACAGGCCTGGAGGGGCTGCCAACGTGGCTGCTAACGTCGTAGGCTTGGGTGGGGAGGCTGACCTGATAGCATTTTACGGAAAGGATTTTGGAGGCAACATACTGGAAGCCCTTGCAAAAAAGTACATGTACAATTTTGACAAATCCATAGTTGTTGAGGGATTCAAGACCATAAGGAAGACCAGAGTCGTGGCCAGGGCCCAACAGGTGGTAAGAGTGGATTGGGAAGAAAAACTCATATTGGATGGTGCCAAAGAGGAAATTTTGTGGCAGAGACTGTCGAATAAACCTTCGGCGTGTAGGGTTCTTGTGATCTCCGATTATGGGAAAGGAATGATAGGAGACCAAAGGGCTGCCAAGCTGATCCACTGGGCCAGGGAACGGAACATGGATGTAGTTATAGACCCAAAACCGCCAGCTAAGAAGGGGTATTGTGGAGCCACCGTGGTCACGCCCAATAGGAAAGAAGCGGAGATCATGTCCGGCGAAAGCATAGATACCTTATTGGATGCAGAGAGAGTGGCATCTAAACTTAGGCAGGAATTGGAATTAGAGGCGTTGTTTTTAACCCTTGGAGGAGATGGCATGATGTTGGCCACTCAGGATGGGTGTGCTCATTACCCTGCTCTTGAACAAGAGGTGTATGATGTTTCAGGCGCTGGTGATACGGTAGTTGCCTGTGTGGCCTTGTCCATAGCCGCAGGTTTGGACTATCATGTTGCCTCACAATTGGCTATGATAACGGCAGGTGTAGCCGTTTCAAAGGTTGGTACAGCGGTCGTTCATTGGGGGGACGTCTTGAAGACAAAGGAATGGAAGACATTAAGGGAAACAATCTACAAGGGCTAGCTAAAGGGGTGGAATGTTATGTTTGGAATTAACGTAAGCCTGTTTACCCCTCCTTCGCCGGAAGAAGAAAAGATTATAAAAGCCTTTTTGGAGGAGCATGGGTTGGTTTACGAAGGAAAGCCTGACGCTTCAGTTATTGTGGAGGATCCGCAAGGTAGAGTAATAGCCACCGGGAGTCTATCGGGTAAAGTTCTGAAGATGTTGGCTATCGATCAGGAGTGGAGGGAGGCCAACCTCTCTGGAACCATAATGACCCGGTTGATAGAGTACGGCCGAAGCAGGGGACTTACCCACTTTTTCGTGTTCACCAAACCTGATGTAGCGGACAAATTCCTTTCGTTTGGTTTCAGGGAACTGGCGAGATACAAAGAGTATGCGGCAGTTTTAGAGATGGGACATCCAGGAGTGGACCATTTCAAAAAGTATCTTTTGGAGAACAAGAAGGAACTTGAAGAAGGAAAGACCGCTGGAGCCGTAGTGGTTAACTGCAATCCCTTTACTAGAGGCCACCAGTATTTGATAGAGCGAGCTTCCAAGGCTGTTGACTTTCTTTATGTAATAGTGGTGGAAGCAGATTTGTCTTCCTTCCCGTTCAAGCACAGGTTCGAGTTGGTGAAGCAAGGGACTGCTCATCTTGATAACGTAACGGTGATTAGGAGTGGAGACTATGCAGTTTCCCCTGCTACGTTCCCTTCATATTTTATGAAAGGCGCCTCAGTGGAAAAGATAGCATCTATTCAAGCGAGATTGGATGTAACCTTGTTTGCAAATTTGTTTGTGCCCACTCTTCAGATTTCTAAACGTTTCGTAGGAACTGAGCCGTATTGTGCCGTGACAAGTTCCTACAATGAAGCCATGAAGGAGATCCTTCCCGCCAGAGGTGTGGAGCTTGTTGAGATTCCACGGCTTACTACCGAAGACGGTATGGTGGTTTCTGCTTCCACAGTTAGAGATCTTATAAGAAAGGATGATTGGGAGAACATCAAGAAGCTAGTGCCCCAATCTACCTGGAACTATTTAGTATCTGACGAGGCTAAAGACGTTCTGGAGAAGATAAAAAAGGGCGCAGGGCGGCATTAGCCAGATTCAATTTGATGGTTTGGAAACCAGGATGGCGCAAAGGCTTTTCCTCCTAAGTATTGTCGTATGTTTGATCACTGCAGGAATTGCAGGAACACCAGAAGAGGCAAAGGGTGGGGCCAAGATAATGCCTCTGAGGGAGGACTCTGTTATTTTAG
This sequence comes from Thermovirga lienii, assembly GCF_036847465.1. Taxonomy (NCBI): domain Bacteria; kingdom Thermotogati; phylum Synergistota; class Synergistia; order Synergistales; family Thermovirgaceae; genus Thermovirga; species Thermovirga lienii. The sequence continues at coordinate 13,981 of NZ_DAITZW010000016.1, forward strand.
CATTTGGCGACAGCCTAACCTATGGAACAGGTGCGCCCAAGGACAAATCTTACCCTTCATTGCTTCAGCGAGAGCTCAAACTTAAAGTTATAAATGCTGGAGTCCCGGGAGAGCTGATTTCTGAGGGGGCCCTTCGACTTACTGGGCTTCTGGAAGAATACATGCCTTCCTTGGTCTTGATTTGCCATGGAGGCAACGATATTTTGCGGGGTAGAGCGGACGAGCTTATAGAGAAGGATTTGGCGGCAATGGCGGAGATGGTGAAAGCCACCCCTGCGGATTTAGTTATAATAGGAGTTCCAAGGCCAGGCTTGGGGCTTGTGGTCCCGGACTTTTATGAAAGAGTAGCTGAACGTTATGAAGCGTTGTACGAGGGACAAATTTTGAGAAAAGTTCTTTCGAGACCAGAGCTTAAGAGCGACCTGATTCATCCAAACGCTAAGGGATATCAACTTATGGCAAAAGCTTTGGCGCAGCTTATAAAAAGCTCTCAGTGGTGAACAATACAATAATCTTTTATTTGGGGCATGCCAGCTTTCTGGCAAAAAGGAAGGCCAGAGCCTCTTTTAAGTTCTCGAAGCTGTTTGGGTACCCCTCAAGATAGTTGCCTATTGCAAAGAAAGTGCCTTTCCCGTAGGCCTTGAAGGCCTCAAGATCACTTTTGGTGTCTCCAAAATAGTAGATGCTGTCGAACTTCAATGTTTTTGAAAGGATGTAGAATCCTTCCGGAGAAGGTTTTGTTATTCCCATATCTGATGTTACGTAATGTTCTTCAGGCAAGTCGGACCAACCTAAAATCTCAAGGGCAAGTTTAAGTTCAAAGCGGCTTCTTCCGGTGTATATGCCTACTGGAAGATCAAATTGACTCCAATGGGTTGTAATGTTGGGGCTTTCAAGGTGCCACAGCCCTCTTGCAAATATATTTTGTGGAGACCTGCCGTTGATATTCTGCAGTGCGTCCTTGCCAAAATATATTTCCTCGCAGAGCCTACGAACTTTTTCCCTTTCGGGGGCAGATTTGAAGGTAGAGTAAACCCACGGAATGGGATTGTCTTCTTTGCAACTAGACAAGATGCGGCTCCATTCCGCTGGGGTTATTCTATTTTCCGATAATTTTTTAGCCTTGCGGCTGGATAGGAACGATATGAACGCCCATGCTATGTCGTAATCGTCGTTGAAAGAGGGATGATTTTTCGTGATTTTATAATGCTCTTCTCCGAAGGGTCTGCAATCTATCGACAGACCTAATTTATACTTACTCCACCATTGGATTGCTGTAAAAACGACGTTTGGGAACGACCTGGACGTGTCCACCAGTACGCCGTCAACGTCGAAAATAAGTGCTTTTCTATCTTTCATGGTTACCTCCGTGCCTCGAAGAAAGTTCTTCCCATATTTTCACCAAGGGCAGTTCCAAGTATGTTAATGCAACTAAGCAATGGTAAAGCAGGTCGGACATTTCCGCAACTACCTCATCGTTTTTGCCTGTCGCAGCGGCCAGGGCCGTCTCTACGCCTTCTTCGCCTATTTTCTGCGCGATGCGCTCTATGCCAGAGGAAAACAAAGAAGCCGTATAACTTCCTTTCGGCATGGATGACTTTCGGTCTTTCAGTGTAGACACTAGCTGGTGCAGAAAGGTTATGTTGTCCTTTTTAGGAGGAGTTTCTCCATCGAGAGAGGTAAAAAAACATGATGCTTCCCCCGTGTGACATGCAGGGCCTTGGGGTTCCACTAAAGCTAATAAAGTGTCACCGTCGCAGTCCAGTAAAATTTCTTTAAGCTTCATTGTGTTGCCGCTGGTCTCTCCCTTGTGCCACAATTTTCCTCTGGACCTGCTCCAGAAGACGAGTTCCCCTTTTTCGAGCGTCATTGCAAGTCCTTCTTTGTTCGTCCATGCCATCATCAGGACCAAGCCAGTTTCTTGGTCCTGAACTATTATGGGTATTAGGCCTTGATCGTTAAATTTAACCTTTTCGATTTGGAAACTCATATAGATCTTCCTCTCTTATGGGTATTCCCTTTGACTTTAGGTATTTCTTTAGTTCCTTTATATTTATTTGTCCATAATGAAAGACCGATGCGGCCAAGACACCATCCGCGCCAGCCTGTATAGCATATAGGAAATCTTCTTTGCTTCCTGCTCCCCCGGAAGCTATTATAGGAACCTGCACAGCATTGGCGGCTTCGTTTATAAGACGCAAATCGTATCCTTGCTGAGTGCCATCTCTGTCTATGGAGGTCAGCAGTATTTCCCCGCAACCCATGGAGACCCCCTTTTTGATCCAATTTATGGCATCAAGATCAGTCGGGGTAGTTCCACCTTGTACAAATACCTCATATCGTTTTTTCTCTTGATTGAACGCCGCGTCGACAGCCAAAACCACTGCCTGGCTGCCTAGAAGGTCGGAACATTCTTTTATCAGGTTTGGATCTTTTACGGCCGATGTGTTTAAGGAGATTTTGTCTGCTCCCAAGCTTATTATGAACTTTGCCTCTTCGACGGAGCTTATGCCTCCGCCCACGGTGAAGGGAATGAAAATGCGTTCTGCTGCTCTTTCTACCCACTGACTCATGGTTTTTCTGCGTTCGTTGGAGGCAGAAATGTCCAAGAATACTATTTCGTCGGCTCCTTCGTTCATGTAGGCGAGCGCCATTTCGGCGGGATCTCCGGCATCTTTCAATTCTTTGAAGTTTATACCCTTCACAGTGCGTCCGTTTTTGACGTCCAAGCAAGGTATTATGCGTTTGGTCAACATTGGTTTGTGGCCTCCAGTGCTTCAGATATTTTTATCTTCCCCTCATATAGGGCTTTACCTAATACGACTCCGCTCACTCCGGACCGTTTCAGTTCGAGTATGTGGGAAATGCTTGCTATACCTCCGGCGGCGATTATTTCCGGCTTGGGTGTTGCTTGGGTGATAATGGCGTCGTACAGAGCGATGTCAGGTCCCATCAAGGTTCCGTCACGATCCACTGACGTGATAAGGAAAGTTTTGTAGCCTATTCCCAAAAGTTTTCTTACCGCATCGGAGGGACTGAGGGAGCAAGTTTTTCCCCAACCATGAGTGGCTACCATACCTTTTTTTATGTCTATGGCAGGGACTATCCTGTTGCCAAATTTATTGATTAGCACTATGGGGGCTATTTCATCTTTGAACAACAGGCTCCCAACCATTACGCGAGAAGCTCCCGAAGTTAAAGCTTTCTCTACGTCATCAAAGGTTCTTAGGCCTCCTCCAAACTGCACTTTAAGGCCCAATTGGGATAGTTCCTTTAACAAATCTAGGTGTACAGGAGCTCCCTTTTGGGCTCCTTCCAAATCCACTACGTGCACCCACTTAGCACCTTGTGCTGCAAAGTTTTCAGCGGTTTTGACGGGGTTTTCGCTGTAGATGGTTGTTTTATTGAAATCTCCTTTATAGAGTCTTACAACTTTTTGATCAAAGATATCCAAAGCAGGGAATATTTCCATTGTCATTCCTCCAGTTTTTGTAAAGCCCAATCCAAGAGCATAAGCCCCCTTATGCCGCTTCTTTCAGGATGGAACTGAAAGCCAATGGCATTCTTTTTCTGCACTATGGCAGAAAAAGAGGTTCTTCCATAACTGGTTACGCCCGTAGTGTATCTTGAAACCTCAAGTGCGTAGGAGTGGACAAAGTAAAAATAAGCTTCTTCGTATTTACCCCCCCACGGAATGGGAGAAGGACCTATCCATTTAACGCTGTTCCAGCCTATGTGGGGCAACTTGGGTACATCTGTCAGTTTTTTTATGGTTCCCTCAAACAACCCCAATCCCTGCGAATAACCACCTTCCAAGCTGTTTTCACACAAAAGCTGCATTCCGAGGCAAATTCCTAGAACAGGTTTTTTTTGTTCTTCCCAATTTTTTATAAAGTCGAACCAACCACTTTTTTGGAGTATTTCCGAGGCCGGACCGAAAGCTCCTACTCCTGGAAGGAGCAAAACCTTCGTTTTGTCTGGCAAATCAGAGGGTTTTTGAGCAACAAAGGTGTTTTTGCCAATGGCCTCTAGTGCCCTTATGAGATTGCCAATGTTTCCTGCGCCGTAATCTATTATGGTTATCATGCCCACACTCCCTTTGTGCTTGGGTCTAATTGGCTGGGTGTCATGGCTTGTCCCAAGGAGAGTCCGACCCCCTTGAATATTCCCTCAGCCAGGTGATGGGAATTGTCACATGACAGGGCTTTGATGTGTATAGTCATTCGTCCTTCTCGTGACAATGCTCTAAAGAACTCTTCTACTAGCTCCATATCGAAATCTCCGCACTTTGGTGCTGGAAAGGTTGCATCGAAGGAACAGTAGGCTCTTCCTCCCATGTCTACTGCCACCATGACCAAGCTTCCATCCATTGGCAAAAGGCACCATCCGTAGCGTTTATATTTGTTTTTTGAGAATATTTTGTTCAAATGGATGCCCAAGGTTACGCCGACATCCTCCGTTAGATGATGGTAGTCTATGTCGGTATCGCCTTTCCCCCGTATTTCACCACTCCAACCAGCATGGTGCAGCAGCTGCTCCAGCATGTGCGCCAAGAATGGGCATGGAATGTCCATGTCTATGGGACCTGGCTGTAGGTTTATCTTCACTGTGATTTCCGTTTCTTTTGTCTTTCTTTTTGTCTCTTCCATCATCTGTGTTTCCTTTCTTTTAAGATCCTTGTTTTTTCAATAAACCTGCTCAGTTTATCCCAGTGCTCGTGCACGCTTTTGTTGTTTGCCACTATCCTTAGAGAGACCTGGGCGACTTCTTCCAAAACGTGCAGGCCGTTGGCCCTTAAAGTTTCTCCTGTTTGTACAATGTCCAGAATTCCATCGCTCAACCCAAGGATTGGGGCCAATTCTATGGACCCTTTCAAGGGGATTATCTCTGGTTGTATCCCTCTGTAGGAAAAGTACTGCTTGGTGATTCGAGGGTACTTTGTCGCGATCTTTATTCCCATCAAACTACTCTTGTGTTTCATGAAGCGCTCTGCCAAGCTTTTCGGCCCTGCTATTGCCAGTCTACAAAGCCCCTCTTTCGTGTCTGCTATCTCCACCAAAGATGCCCCTGTTTCCCATATAACGTCGCTCCCTGCAAAGGCCACATCAGCGACACCGTGGTGGACGTAGGTAGGTACGTCCATGGGTTTTACTAAAATGTACCTAACTTGTTCCTCCTCTATTACTAGTTCCCTGCCTCTTTTCTCAATTTTTTTGCAAGGCATATGCATTTCCTCTAAGAGCTTTAAACACGTTTGTAGCATCCTTCCCTTTGGGAGAGCGAAAGTCAGCATGTTTCTTGCTCCTTTCCCAACCATTCAATTAGATCATGTTCTTCTTTTTCCTCCAGATCGTAGATCTTGCTTGTAAGGGCATTGAGCCACCACTTATATTTACGCCTTTTAGCTAAATCTATGGAGTGCTGTCTGTTCTCCGTCCAGCTAAGTTCCACGTTGAATCCTTTATCTGTGAGCAGGTCTGCTCTTGTCATTGCCACTTCAGGAGGCGTTTTGCCGGACCATATCATTATGGAGTTGGAACCTATTTTTGTCTCTTTGACCAGGGCTATCTCCTCCAGGTCGAGTGCGAAACCTACAGCTTGTCCGATGATTCCGTAAGAGGAGAGTAGGGAGTCATACCTTCCCCCTCCACCGAGAAGCTTTCCTGCCCTTGGGCTGTACACCTCGAAGACAGGACCGCTGTAGTAATTCAACTTTCTTGATAGTGCAAGGTCCACAGAAACCCTTTCTCCATATCCCATTTTCTCCAGAGAGGAAATTATATGTTTTATGTCTGATAGAGGTGTTCCTTTGGGCAACAAACTTTCGGCTTTGTTCAGTATGCTTCTTTTGCCCTTCAGGGTTGGAAGGGCTAAAAGGGCAGATAGCTCAATATCCGGCACTGGGTGCTTTTCCAGGGTGTTGTAATACTCAGCAAGGGATTGTCTCAGTAAGGCGTCCCTAAGAGATTTGGCTATGTTGGGAACGGTGTTCTTGAGCATGAAGTCTATTATGTTGGTGTCTCCGATGACCACTTGGGCGTCCCTGTGACCAAGGAGATCCAAGACTTTGAACATTATGGAGATGACCTCAACGTCCGCGCCACTTCCGTCCCATCCTATTAGCTCTGCTCCTAGTTGTAGGCGTTCCAGGTTGGTCTCAGGTTCTTCTGGCCCCAGGAATATTCTATCGGCATAACAGATCCTCAAAGGGCGTTCTTGCGGTGCATAGTGGGACGAGATGTATGATATGGCGGTCAATGTCAGGTCAGGTCTGAGACATGCAGCCTCTCCATGGGGAGTGTTTAGTATCAAAAGTTTCTCTCTTATGGTAGATGGTAATTTGTTCCAGCACGACGAGACAAGCTGTATGGTGGATGGGCAGAACACCTTGTATCCGAAGGCAGAGAACACCTTCAAGAAGGTGTTACGGGCTTCTTCCATGGATTCGGCTTTTGGGCCACTGTATATTCGACAACCTATGGGGATCTTAGTCATTGGTTTCACCTCTGAGTTCCATGGACAATTTGTGGGCCAAAAGGCCTTCTTCGCTGGCCAAGACCTGTCCGCTTTTGGACAAAGAAGCTGCTCCTTCACGTTCGAGCTTTAGCATGTATTGTGGCCTCATGAATGTGCCAGTCCACAATGCGCCATTCCACCTGGCAGTTCCAGCAGTAGGCAGAATATGATTGGTGCCTGCTATATAGTCCCCAAAGGCTTCGGCGCTCCAGCATCCCAAAAATACTGCACCGTATGATTTGAACCTTTTTACGTAAGCGTCAGCGTTAGCTATGGAAAGCTCAAGGTGTTCAGGAGCCATTTCGTTGGCAAAATCGATGGCTTCATTGATGGTTCCCACGTATATTTCTCCGTTTCCGTTCCAACAGGCTTCTATGCTTCCTGTTTTGTCGATGGTTTTTAGGTGTAGTTTTAGATACTTTAGGACTTCCTCAGCAAGGGTTTCGCTTGTAGAAAACAGTACGCTTCTTGCCAAGGGATCGTGTTCTGACTGGGCCAACAAGTCTGCTGCAACGTAGCTGGGGTTCGATGTCTCGTCGGCTATTATCAAGACCTCGCTGGGGCCTGCTAGTCCGTCGATTCCGATTGTTCCGAATAGCTGTCTTTTGGCTTCCGTTACATAGACGTTGCCCGGGCCAACTACAAATTCTACTGGCCTTATCCCTTCGACACCGTAAGCAACGGCACCAATACCGTGAGCCCCTCCCATTGCATACACTTCCTCGATCCCTAAAAGCCTTAAAGCAGCCAGGATCGTTGGGTGTATCCCTTGTGTGCCTCTTGCTGGGGAGAGGGCCACTATCCTGGGAACTTGGGCCTCTTGGGCAGGTATGACGGACATAAGGACCGTGCTTGGAAGAGGATATCTACCAGAGGGTATATACACGGCCGCGCTCTCCACAGGTGCGAAACGTATGCCAGCGATTACTCCCTTTTCCGTGGCCAATGTGGTCTCTTTGATTATGTTTCTTTGAGCTCTGTGGAAAGATCTTATGTTCTTTACGGCCCTCTCTAAAGCTTTTAAAAGAGCAGGAGGGGTGGATTTTAGGGCTCGGTCCATCTCCTCGATTCTCACCTTGAGGGGGCCTTCGTATCCATCTAACTCTTTCACTAATTTCAACAAAGCCTCCTTGCCTCCAGTCTTGATGGCGTGCAGTATTTCTCTCACACGGTTTTCGAGGCTCGTTGTTTCAACAGATTCCCTTACGTTTCGGGCCTTTATGCACTTCATAGGACACCCTCCGTTGCAATAATTTATCCTGATAAAAAGATAGAAGATTAACCGAGCAAGAATATTACCATGCTATCCCCATTTTTGTAAAGTCTAAAAATTAAGCTTGTTGACAGACTTTGGCTTCAAGTGATAAACTGCCCTTCGTGCATGATGATGTGTTATTATGCTAAAGAGGTAGGAGGTAGGATCGATGCTTCAGAATGCTATGCTAGGCGATAGCTTTATGGATGAAAGCTTTCAGAATACGGTGTATCTTGACAAAAACGAAAACCCTTATGATGTGGCTCCATCCTTGAAGGAGGAGTTGCGCATGAGGTTGCAGGATTTGAGTTTCAATCGATATCCTGATGTAGAAAATCGCAGGCTCAGGGAGGCTTTAGCCTTAGAGGCAGGGCTAGACGTCGAGAACGTGACGGTCGGAAATGGTGGGGATGAGATAATTCAGATGCTTTTTCTTGCTTTCACGAAGCCCGGCTCTACCGTTATGACTTTGAGCCCCTGCTTTTCTCAGTACTGTCACCTATGTAAGGTGTTCCCCGTGGAGCAGAAGGCCGTTTCCTTTAAGTTGTCCCAAGGCCAAGTATTATTTGACGAAGAAAAGTTCCTGGATTGTCTGTCCTCTTACTCTCCTGATTTGATCTTACTGGACAGGCCAAACAATCCAACTGGGAAAAGTTTATCTTTAAATTTCGTAAAAAGGGTGATAGAGCTTTCCCGTGGCGTGGTCTTGGTGGATGAGGCATACGCTGAGTTTGATACTGGTTCCATCTTGGATTTCTACGGTGCAAAGAACTTTCCCGAAAATCTGGTGGTACTTAGGACCTTTTCAAAGGCTTGGGGCATGGCTGGGCTGAGGATAGGCTATGGGTTCACCTCTTATGGTTTGCGGAAATCCTTGGAGAGGGTGAGGTCTCCGTTCAATCTCAATATCATATCTGCTGAAGCTGCCTTGATAGCCCTGAAGTATAAAGAGTGGATGCTGAACAGGGTGGAGGGCATAAAGTGCACCAGAGACAGATTTATAAGTAACGTCAATAAGCTTTGTGGTTGGAAAGCCTATCCTAGTTCTGCCAATTTTGTGTTGGTCGAATCTCAGTGCAATAGGGGAGCCTTGAGGGAAGCACTGAGGATAAACGGTCTTAATGTCAAGTTTTTAAATAGTTCCATGTTTTCATCCTTGACCGGCGAAAAGGGAGACAACAAGGTTTGGTTCAGGGTGACGATTGGGCAAGAAGAGGATATGGGCCGGTTAATAAACATATTCAAAAGTTTATCTTAACCAATTAAGCCTTGGTCGTTTTATAATATAGCGTGAACAGGAAATATTTGGACGAACATATATCGAAGGGATTGTGGGCTTTGTTGGAGATTCCACTGGATCGCTGTTCAGACGTATCCCTTTATAAGCAAATATCCTATCATCTGAAGAGAATGATAGAGTCAGGGACGCTCCAGGTGGGGATGCGCCTTCCTGGCTCTAGATTTTTGGCCAGGACCCTTGGTGTCAGTCGTAACACAGTGGTTTTGGCCTATGATTTGTTGGAAGACGATGGTTACATTGAACAAAGAGGTAGGAAAGGCGCCTTCGTGACTTTCAGGAGAAAAGTCCTATTGGATCTGCCAAAGCCCGAAGGCCCAACGTGGGATCTTGCGAGTGGAACTCCCTCAATGGATTTGATCCCATGGAAAGAGCTAGGTTCCATAAGTAGAGAGATAATATACGCGAAAGGGTCCCTATCTTTGACGCCTCCGCCTTTGGCCGGGTTGCCGGAACTGAGAAAAGCTCTGGTTCGGCACGCCGCTTCCAGAGGTATTCCAGCAAGGTGGGAGGATGTGGTCGTCACCACTGGCGGTAAGCAGGGGCTGTTTTTGTCCTTGATGTCTCTTGCTGAGATAGGGGTCCAGAAGATTTGGGTTGAGGAACTGACTTATCCAGACATATTTCCAATGATTAACAAACTCAAACTCCAAGTCGAAACAGTGCCCATGGCTCCAGCGGATATGCTGGAAAGGTGTAACATCCTGAAGGAAAAGGATGCTCTTTATCTAATTCCTAGCTTCCACAATCCAACAGGGCGGACTATGGACTATGAAACTAGAAAAGAGGTTTTGGCCCTTGCTAAGAAAAAGGGTTTTTGGATAATTGAGGACGATGCGTATGGAGAATTGAGGTATTCTGCCCAATCTGTTCCCGCCATGAAAGCTATGGAAAATGCTGAAAAGGTCATTTATCTAGGTTCGTTCAGTCAATTACTTTTCCCAGGATTACGAAACGGTTACGCTCTTGTTCCCAACCAGTTGAAAGAAGAGTTTCGTGAGGCCTTAGCCTGTTCTGCTGGGACAGTCTCCTCATTGGTGCAGTATTTGGTAAGTGCTTTCCTTTCCGAGGGGTTGTTGGAAAACTGCCTGGAAAGGGCAAGGAAGGAAATATCCAAGAGAATGGACTGCCTAATCTCAAGCATTGAAAAACTCCTGCCACATGCCCTGGCTGAGAAGCCTTTAGGAGGTATATATCTTTGGGTTACCCTTCCAGGGCTTTCGGATGAAAGCTTACATGCGTTGGCCCTTTCAGAGGATATATCGGTAGTGCCGGGGAAGGAATTTACGAAGGATAAACGGGAGACCTTTTCCGTGCGGCTTTCCGTCAGCAGCCTGGGGATGAATGATTTGAAACAGGCAGTTGAAAGGTTGGCTAAAGCCTGGGGTGATAAGCAATGAAGCTGAAACGAATCTTGGAGGGGCGCGAAGCCAGAGCTAGGGTACAAAGGTGGCTTTTGGGCAAAGTAGACGTGGTGGCTCAGGTTTCCCTCAATATCCCAGGTTTCCCGAAGGATGTAGAAGGTAGTAGAGTTCTGATTCATAAGGTTGTGGCCAGTTTCACCGAAAAGGTTTTGAGAGTTGGTGGGATTGTGCCAGTAGAGGTGACGTTGGAGAATGGTGCGGGAGTTACCGCATTTTTGGGAATTACTTCCTTGGATGCCGTTGAAGTCAAGAAGATTGCAGTGGCTTTGGAAGAGGCCCAAGAGTGGGGGAGGATCCTAGACATAGACATTTTGACGCAAGCAGGGGCTCTCTCTAGAGAGAAGATGAATAAACCTTCCAGAAAGTGTTTAGTGTGCGAAAGGGACGCTAAATGGTGTGCCAGCACGCAGAGGCACGACATAAAAGATCTAAGGAAGAAAGCTATAGATTTAATTCAAGAGGCCGTAGGGGCTATCAGTGGTCCTTTGGGTTAGTTTCTTTATCCTTGTCTTGCAAAAACAGAGCTATATAACGGTGCCACAAGTAGACGGCTCCTATGGCGCATGCAAAGCCTCCGCTTAATCCCCAGGCTATCCTGAAAGGGTCAGGTCTTCCCACTATATATCCCCATAAACCTGCGATCCCATGACCGAAAAACACCAGTGTTGCGATGGAAAGGATTAACACTATAAGTCTCATTTACAACCTCCTAAAATTGTTCGGTTTAAACTGTTGTGTGCACGTATGTAAAATGGTATCATAAATATTATCCGACTGTACATTATTGAGAAGAGGACTGGAGTTCAGGTAGAAGGGAGGAGAACATCATTAGAGAACCAAAACTATACACAACCTCTGCGGATTATGTGTATCATGAGATAAGACATAAAATCATCACCAAGCAGTTGAAGCCCGGCCAGAGGCTGCCTGAGGTGAATATCGCTGCAGAGTTGGGAGTTAGTCGAACCCCCGTTAGGGAGGCCCTCAGGAGGCTGGCGAGTGAGGGGTTGGTGATGATTATCCCCAACAGCGGGGCACGTTTGGCTTCTCCAAGCAGGAAGGAAATGGAGAATACTTATGTGGTAAGGGAAGCCCTTGAGTGTCTGGCTGCTGAACTGGCCGCGAAAAACATTACAGAGAGAGCTCTTCGTAGGTTGGAAGACACCATTGCAGATGAGATAAGAGCGTTTGAGGAAAAGAACTTGGAGCTGTACCTGGAGGTAAACGAAGAATTTCACAGGATCATAGCTGATTCGAGTGGTAACAGGGTATTGGCTGAGTACATTGAAAACATACTAGCAAGAACCAACGCCTATGTAATGTTTTATGATCCTTTCTATGACATAGAAGACAACCCCAGCATTGAACAGCACAAGGGCATAGTAAAGGCCTTGAGGATGAGGGATCAGGAGAAGGCGGTAGAACTCATGAGAGAACATTTGAAGCTTTCCTTGTTGGACCTCAGAAAGCCCGAGGAGTAGGTTTTTTTCAGGTAACAAACCACTAAGTGTCGCTTTTAAATGGTGGGAATTCTATTCCCGCCATATTTTTTGCCAAAAAATGACCCCTCAGGGGAAAATTATGTTTTGAGAGGCTATAATTATCAGCGAGGAACTTTTGAATTCAGATTCGAGCAGAGGAGGATTTAAAATGCCAGACAGAACCCTTCCTTCTTTCGACTTAAAGAGGAACTTTAAACGAGTGAAAGAGGAAATAATGGAGGCGCTGGAAAGAGTGTTGGAGAGCCAGCACTTTATTCTTGGCCCTGAGGTTAAGGCTTTTGAGGAGGAGGTAGCTTCATATTTGGGAGTTGAACATGCCATAGGTTGTGCTTCAGGCTCTGATGCTTTGCTTTTGGCTTTGATGGCGTTAGACATCTCCGAAGGAGATGAAGTTATAACTACGCCCTACACGTTTTTCGCCACTGCCAGCTGTATAGCCCGTTTAGGAGCTAGGCCAGTTTTCGTAGATGTAGAGCCTGATACGTACAATATCTCCGTTGATGGTATAAAGAATGCCCTTTCAGAGAGGACGAAGGCGATCCTGCCTGTCCATCTGTTCGGCCAGATGGTAAAGGTGGAGGAAATAAAAGAGGTAGCCCCTGGTATCACAATAGTGGAGGATGCAGCGCAAGCCATCGGAGCCGTTAGGTTCGTTGATGGCAAAGCTATCAAGGCTGGAACCTTTGGAGAGCTAGCATGTTTTTCCTTCTTTCCAACGAAGAACCTCGGCGCCTACGGAGATGGAGGCATGGTAGTCGCAAAAAGCAAAAAGCTTGCTGATAGAATCTTCCGGCTTAGAGTTCATGGGGCGGGAAGGCAGTACATGCACGAAGAAATAGGAATAAATAGCAGGCTTGATGCCCTTCAAGCGGCTATACTCAGGGTTAGATTGAGGCACCTTGAGATTTGGAACGAGGAAAGAAGGAAAGCAGCTTTTAGATACGATCTGTTGATAGCGGAGAAAGGTTTGAATGAGTGGGTAACGCCCCCGAGGGCAGATGAACATAACCACCACACATATCATCAGTATGTGGTCCGTTGCCAAAGGCGAGATCAATTGCAGAAATTCCTGCAGGATAAGGGGATAACGACCCGGGTTTATTACCCGGTTCCCTTGCATTTGCAAAAATGTTTCCAGTATCTAGGTTATAAGGAGGGCCAGTTTCCGGTCTCTGAATCGCTCTCGAAGGAAAGTTTGGCACTTCCAATGTTTCCAGAGATAACACCTGAGGAGCAGGAATGGGTAATCGATAGCATTAGGCAATTCTACTTAAAATAATTTGACCTTTATTGATTAAGCTGTCTGGATATTGTAGAATTAGTATTGCTGAATGTTGTCGATTCAGGAAATGGAGGTGTTGGGATGTTCTATCCGTTTTTTTTCGATCCCACTATAATTTTGCTGTTGCCGGCTCTCTTTTTGGCCATATGGGCGCAGATGAAGGTCAAGGGAGCTTATGCTGAATACAGTAGAGTTGCCACTATAAGAGGAATAAGGGCTCAAGACGCAGCTCGAATGATCCTGGACAGCCATGGATTGAGAAACGTTACCATAGAGCCCGTGCCAGGTAATCTGACAGATCATTACGACCCGCGCTCAAAGGTGTTGAGGTTGTCTGAAGGCGTGTATAATAGCGCCAGCATAGCTGCCATAGGTATAGCAGCCCATGAAGCTGGGCACGCCCTTCAGGATATGGATGGGTATGCACCTTTGAAGTTGCGGAACATGATCGTGCCTGTGGCAAACCTGGGTTCGGGCTTGGCTTTTCCCTTGTTTTTCATAGGGTTCTTGTTCGGTTCACCTACCATGATGGATATGGGAATTTTGTTCTTCCTGGGAGTTTTGGTGTTTCACTTGGTCACTTTGCCTGTGGAGTTCAACGCTAGCGGCAGGGCTATAAAGGTTCTTGCCGGTACAGGTATGTTTACCCAAGATGAGCTATATGGGGCCAAGAAGGTTCTTGATGCGGCGGCTCTTACGTATGTAGCGGCTACGGTTATGGCGGCAATGCAGCTTGTGAGGCTTTTGGCGTTGCGGGGGATGCGTAACGACTAGCCGTTGAACTCTGAACGTTGGCATTCTTGGTTATGGTGATATCATAATAGGGTGACGGTTGTCACCCTATTATGTTCCTTGGGGTTTTGGATTATTTGGTTTGAGTGGATGGGAGGATATATCATGCCCCTTTTAATTTTAGCGATTTTATTTCTTTTTGTTATGCCCTGGTTGGGCATTTTGTTTTTGGCTTTTTCCTTGCTCCTTTTAGTTTTGATTCCTTTAGGCTTTGCTGCTAAATCATTGGTTTGGCTTTTCATAGGTCCGAGAGAGCTTTTAAGGGTAATGGTCAACAAGAAGGTCAGAAAGAACCACGCCCTTGAACATGCCACCATAAATGTGATCGAAGAAAGATATGGCATAGACATGCTTTCGGGAATATCCACGGAGGAAGGGTTTTCCGTAAACGGGCCCGTTTCCCCAGAGCTAGCTCTTACAGCGGCTTCAGAAGCTTTGTCCAGACTAAAAAAGGGAGAGAAAGAGTTAGCCATTCATGCCAGATGTGGAACAACCATAGTCGTGGTCAATACCTTGTCTTCTTTGGTTTTTATCTTGGCCCTGATTGCTACAGATACTCTAGGACTTGCTACAGTGCTTTTAGCTATCCTAGTTGCTTGGATTTTAGGGCCTTACATTAGCCGATATGCCCAGGCTTATATAACTACCCTGGCGGAGGTAGATGACCTTGTGATAACGGGTGCCGAGATAAAACCAAGAGAGGCAAGAATTTGGGGCATGAGGGTCTTGGTTCCTGGAGAGATATTCATAAGGACCCGTACGCTTGATGAGCCCTTGAAAGTGGAGGTTTTAGATTGATGCGAGGTATAGAGGTCGCCCTTGAGGTTTGGAGAGATGTTAACGAAGGCCTTTTTGCCAGCGAGGCGTTGAGGAAGAAGTCCTTGGGGCTTCCCGAAGGGGACAGGGTCTTAGCTAGTACTTTGGTTTACGTCTCCATCCGAAGGGCTTCGTTTTGGAAATATTTGGTCAAGGAGTATTCTGGGCGTTCCTTGAGAGAATTTTCTCCTGCAGCAGGTGACGCCTTAGTTTTGGGTGTGGCAGGCATAGCCGAGCTTCGCAGGTTTCACCCAGCTTCTCTGGTGAACGCGTTGGTGGAGTTCGTGAAAAAGAAAGGTTCCAGAAGAGAGGTTTCGGTCGTAAATGCAGTTCTGCGGAGAGCTGCCAGAGAAGCCAAAAAGGATCTTGAAAGGTTTCTCCATAGCCCCCAACTCAAGGACTTGTGCTTGGTGTGTGGAGTTCCATACTGGGTGGGCACTAGCCTGAGTGACAGTTGGGGGAGGAAAGAAGCTAGGCAGCTTCTGAAATTGATGACTATGAGAAGTTATGTTTCTCTGAGGTTATCTCCGGGGGTAGACAAAAGAGAGGTTATATCTAACCTTGAAGGTTCTGGTTACAGAGCTTGGGAATCCTCTCTGTTGGATTACTCTATCAGGCTGGCGTCTTCTGCCTTTCCACCTAACCTTTATGGATACGATAAAGGTTGGATAACGCCACAAACTGAGTCATCCATGATGGTTGCCGAGGTAGTATCTTCAAATTATGAAGGCGGGGCAATACTTGATATGTGTTGTGGTAGAGGGGTGAAGACAGTTCAGATAGCGCAGGTCCTTACTGGAGCACCCATTGAGGCATGGGAATTATCCCAAGGCAGGCTGAAGGCAGCCGAAAGAGAAATGGAAAGATTGAGGATAAAGAGGGATTCTATAATCTTCAAAAGGGGCGACGCTCTAGAGCTAAATCCAAATGAAAAACCGTCTTTGATCTTTTTGGACGCACCATGCAGTGGAAGTGGAACATGGGCAAGGCATCCTGATGGAAAACTGAGGCAGAGTAAGGAGAAGTTGCAGCATCTTACTGACCTGCAGCGGGCAATGCTCTTAAGGGCTCTTGAGATGGTAAAGCCGGGAGGTAAGGTAGTTTATTCCACGTGTAGTTTGCTGAGACCAGAGAATGAGTTAGTGGTCGGTGAGGTGGTCGGAAAGGTATCCGATGTGGTTGAAATTCCTGTGAGCTGGCCATATGATTATGTGAGGCGAGGCCGGCCGTGGGGGTATTACGTTTGGCCGGGGTTACCGTGGGTTGACGGGTTCTATGTAGCAGTTCTCAAGAAGCGGCCATAGGAGGTTTATCAATGCGTAACCTTTTGAAGATAGTATTGCTTTTGACAATTTTGATAATAGTAGGTTCGGGTGCTTTCGCCATTTACTCGGTTTTTTGGGGATTCAGGGACGCTACCGTTCCCAACTTGGAGGGAATGAAAGTAGCTGATGCGGCTTCCCTTGTTGAGGGAATGGGGATAAAGCTCCGTATAGATAAGGTGGATTCCGTCCGTCCAGAAGGTACCATAGTGGAACAGTGGCCCAAAGCTGGGACAATGGTCAAAAAAGGTCAAATTGTAATATTGAAGGTCAGTAGAGGAGGGGAGCGCCTACCCTTACCAGATGTGAGGGGTATGGAATATGGACAGTGCGTGGCCTTACTCAAAGAAAAAGGTTTTGTCGTGGGAGATATTGTAAGGGTTCACAGTGAGGAGAGGCCAGCAGGTGTTGTGATTGCTCAAAGCCCTGCAGCTCCTGCCTTGGTTGCGCAAGGTAGGCCTATAAACCTGATGGTAAGCCTTGGCCCTGCACGGGTCGATGGCAAGGTTAAGGTCCCCAACGTCCTGGACAGAAGTGAGAAAGTGGCAAGGCAGATTTTAGGCCAGAGCGGGCTTAGAGTGAAAGAAGTTAAGTATCGCTATACCCAGCTGACACCTTCCGGCATGGTCATGGACATGAGTCCAAGGCCGGGGGAGGAGGTGTCTGAGGGTAGTCCTGTGGTTCTTGTCGTTGCAACCGCAAAAAAGCCTGAGACGAAAGAGGATAAGGTTGTCTCCAAGGAAGATCAGGAAGAGGCCCAAAAAGCTGAAAAAGATACTGCCGAAAGTAAGCCCAAGGAAACTGAAAAAAAGGATGAAAGCCCTAAAACTGTAGATGAGCAGCCACCTAGCCAAGAGCCTACAAAGGTTGCCAAGATACGATACCAGGTTCCTCCACTTGCGAGGTCCATGGAGCTGAAAATTGAGCTGATTGATGAAAAGGGAGTAAGGACGATTTTGAAGCGGGAGGTTAGCTCAGGGGAATATATATCCATTGATGCTCCCTTTGTGGGAGATGCGGCAGTTACTATTTATTTAGGAGGACAATTCGTATGGCAAGATCGATATCGGTAAGCAGTCAGGAAGTGCTGATAGCTCCTTCAGTGCTTTCCGCAAATCCCTTGAGAATGGCTGAGGCAGTGAACGCTCTTTCAGGGGAGTATGACATGCTTCATGTGGATATAATGGACGGTCATTTCGTGCCTAACCTATCCTACGGGCCTGATTTGGTCCGAAGTATGAGAGAAGAGTGGCCAGATGTGTTATTGGATACTCACTTGATGGTCGAAAGGCCCCAAGACTTCATAGATGTTTTCGCCGATGCGGGGACGGATATATTGACGGTGCATGTTGAAACGGCTCCTCACCTGCATAGAGTGTTGGAGATGATAAGGGCAAAGGGATGTGTTCCAGGTGTAAGCATAAATCCGGGAACACCTGTAGAATGGCTGAAGCCTGTATTGCCCATAGTGGGCCTCGTTCTGGTAATGTCTGTTAACCCGGGCTTTGGAGGCCAGTCTTTCATTCCTGAGGTTTTAGAGAAGGTAAAAACTCTGAAGTGTTGGAAAGAAACAGGTCCCTTCGACTATTTAATAGAGATAGATGGGGGGATATCGACTCAAAATGTAGGTGAGGTTGTAAGGGCGGGGTGTGATGTGGTGGTAGCAGGTAGCGCTATCTTCAAAGCACAGTCCCCATACGAAACCGCAAGAGAGATGAGAAGAATAGCTGCGGAGGCGAAGAAAATTGGAAGATGAAAGGAAGGTTGCTGTAGAGCTTGGTGAGAGTGTAAGAAGTAGGCGTGAGGCATTGGGGTTGACCCTTGAGGATGTAAACAAAGAGACCAAGATAAGGAAGGCCTTTCTTGAGGCCATCGAAGAGGGTAACCTTAAGTTTCTTTCTGGGGTTATATACGTTAAAGGATTTATAAAAGCGTATCTTAAGGTTATAGACGCCGAAGATCTTTATCCTGAATATGAAAAGCTAGTAGATCGCCTTGCAGCGGAACGAGAGACCAGAAACCTTGAGACTGTAGTAAACTACATGCCACCGCAGAAACGTTTCAGGAAACCATCGAGATGGTGGATCTATGGCTCTGCGATCCTTTTGCTCTTGGCCTCTGGGTTCATGGTTTGGCAGGAGAGGGAGCAAATAAGAGAAAAATCCCGGTTGATGCTGGAGCGGGAAAAGAGCCAGACTGTTGAGTCTGCACCTTTGCCTGAAGAAGCTCCGGCCTCGGAGGATGGTGCAATGCCTAAGGTCGTGATAGTGGAGGAAGCTCCTTTACCTCAGGAAGCCGAGGTGCTGGAGCAAGAAGCAAAGAGCGAGGAGAAAGAAGAAGAACAAGTTCCGGCCGAAGAGCCATCGGAGACGAAAGTTCTGGCCATTGAATTTGAGGGCCCCTGTTGGGTCAGGATAACCAAGGGTAATGAGGTGGTTTTCCAAGGGACTCTGAGAAAAGGGGACACAAAGGAAGTAGTTGTTGATGCCCCTGTGAGGATAAGATACGGTAACGCTGGTGTGGTTGCAAACCGTTGGGAAGGGCAGACCAAAGAAAAGATCGGCCAAAGCGGAGAGGTTGTAACTTATGAATATCTTCCCGATGGGACAATGAAAAGGATGTAGGGACGCATGACAGGAAAAAAAGTCTTCATTTTGAGTTTGGGATGTGCAAAGAACCAGGTCGACAGCGAGAACCTGGCAGGATACCTAAAAAGGGCTGGGTTTTACCTTGTTGACAATATAGAAGAGGCTCAGATAGCCATAGTTAACACGTGTGGGTTTATCAGGCCCGCCGTGGAGGAGAGCATTGACGCTATTTTGGATCTTGAGGAGCTGAAAAGCTCTTCTTCCTTGGAAAAGATAGGAGTAGTGGGTTGTCTGCTAAATCGATACGGAGAGGATTTGAAGAAAGAACTCCCAATGGTGGATTTTTGGGCCGAGGCGGAGGAATGGCAAGCCCTCCTGGCTGCCATGGGATGCTCAGGGAATTATGCCCCATTACAGGAGGTCCTTCCTGGCAAATCTACCTGGAGCAGGTACCTCAAGATAAGCGAGGGGTGCAGTAACAAGTGTTCGTATTGCATGATCCCTTCTATAAGAGGGCCTTTGCGCAGTGTCCCTATGAATGAAGTGCTGGAAAAAGCGGCGTTCTTGGCGGAACAGGGAGCCAGAGAAATTTGTTTGGTGGGGCAGGATCTTACTGCTTATGGAATGGATTGGAATGGTAAACCTCAGCTTTTGAAGTTGATAGAGGCTTTAGACAGCAAATTCAGCAGCTCGAAAATGTGGTTTCGCTTACTCTATCTTCATCCTGCGAGGGTGACCAAGGAGATCATCTCAGCGGTGGTCTCAAGTAGGGTCTTCCTGAACTACCTTGATATGCCCCTTCAGCATGTAGACCCCGAAATACTGGCGAAAATGAACAGGGGCGGCTTCTCGGAGAAGGACCTGAGGAGACCCTTTGAGATAGCAAGGGAGCTGGACGAGGGGTTTGCTCTGCGAACTACTTTCATGACTGGTTTCCCCGGAGAGACCGAGAAGCACCACAGTAAGGTTTTGGATTTCATCGAGAAGATTCAATTGGACCGAGTTGGAGTCTTTCCCTTTTCAGAGGAAGAAGGAACGCAAGCTGCATTGATGCTCGATCAAATACCAATTGATGTTAGGGAGCGCAGGGCCTCGGAGATCTTGGAACTCCAGTCGGAGATATCCTACCGAAGGCAGCAAAAGTTCGTGGGGAGAGCTCTGGAAGTTTTAGTGGAGGAAGTAGATGACGATGACAATCAAAGGGGATGGGGGAGAACTTATAGAGATGCTCCAGAGGTAGACGGGCTAATAGAGGTGTCGTCTCGTCAAAAGCTATCTCCGGGATGTTTCGTCAATGTCAGGGTTATTGAGGCGTATGAACACGACATGGTTGGGGAGGTAGTGGATAGTGAAGATTAACTCCTGGTATTCTGCTGCATCTACGTGTTTGGGGTTAGGGTACTTGACTTCCATGCCGGGTACCATTGCCTCCTCCGTTGCCTTTTTGATACACGTTCTATATCCGGTACAGGTCTGGTTGATTGTGGGAGCGTCCCTGCTGGGAATTCTTGCATCTGACAAATATGTGAAAAAAGAGCGAAAAACCGACCCCAAAGAGGTGGTCATTGACGAAGTGGTGGGAAGCTGGATAGCCTTTTGGGGATTGTCACCGGGATTGGCCTTTGGTGCCTTGTTTCTCTTCAGGGTTTTTGACATATTGAAGCCTTTTCCCATAAGTGCTGCAGAAAGGCTCCCTGGAGGACTGGGCGTGATGGCCGATGATGTGGTTGCAGGACTTTTTACGAACTTGCTGATAAGAGGAATTTTTTGGTTCTTCTTGCCGGCCTTGTCTGGGTAGGAGAGCTTTGTAGAGGGGGAGGTCGGATAGGTGAAAGAAGCGGCCCTTTTTGCCATAGGAGATGAGCTCCTGGCTGGGATAGGTAGGGAAGGTAACTGTTCTTGGTTGGCAGGGAAGTTGTCCGACATAGGTTGGCAGGTTGCGACCATTCAGGTTTTGCCTGACGAAATTGATTTCATAGTTTCATCGGTAGGGGCATGGCTGGGAAAAGTGGATCTCATCGTACTTTCGGGAGGCTTGGGCCCCACTCACGATGACGTGACCAGGGAGGCTGTTTCAAGGCTTTTGGGTCGACCTCTTGTGCTCAGGGAGGACCTGTATGCCTCCATCCTTGCCAGGTACGCCGGCCCAATAAAGGAAGCCGTGGAAAGATCGAAGCACAAACAGGCGTTGATCCCGGAAGGAGCAGAGGGAATATATAACCCCCTAGGATCCGCTTTGGCTTTCAAGGTGAACTTGATGGATACAGAGATCTTTGTTTTGCCTGGGGTTCCCAGGGAATTTAAGGCCATCGCCGAGGAAAGGGTGCTTCCAGCGCTTGATAAGGGAGGTAAAGTGAGAGAGGTCATAAGGGTCGTTGGTTGGCCTGAAAGTGTTTTAAAGGACAAACTGAAAGGCCTTTTGGAAGAATTCAAGGAAGTGAAGTTGTCCATTTTGCCCTCTCCCAACTTGATTAAGTTGTCCTTATGGGGTACCCCTGGGGATGTCTATAACGCGGCAAACTACGTAAGGAATCTGTTGTCTGAGGATATACTCCCTCAAGGGGCCTCCAGCCTGGCGGAGGCAGTCTTGCTTGAGGCAGAAAAGAAACAAGCCCCCGTGGCCCTTGCTGAATCGTGTACAGGGGGACTTTTGGGGGCTTCTTTAACCCAGATTCCAGGGGCCTCAAAGGTCTTTCTGGGGGGTGTGGTTTGTTACAGCAATGAATCAAAGATAAGGATCCTGAAAGTCCCAGAGAAGGTAATAAGGGATCATGGGGCCGTCAGCCCTGAATGTGCCGAGGCGATGGCGTTAGGAGCCAAGGAACTTTTGGGTTCTGATTTTGCTCTTTCCGTTACTGGTATAGCTGGACCCGATGGAGGTACAGAAGAAAAACCCGTCGGTACGGTGTGTTTTGCTATATCCAGCCCAAAGGGCTTGGAGACTTTTCAACGGCAATTTTTTGGCGATCGCTCTAACATAAGGGATTGGGCTGTCGCGTTTGGTCTTGAGAAACTTTGGAGAGCCATTAAGGGGGGATGCGAAGGTGGAGCTCGTTAGGTGTTTTGTGTCTGTGGAGCTGGATGAGAAGGTTAGAAATAGAATCAGTCAATGGATTGAGGAGCTCAAAATATTGGCCCCCAGACTTAAATGGGTTTCTGGCTCTGGATTACACATAACCTTGAAGTTTTGTGGCGAGATAGATTTGAGCAAGGTAATCAAACTTGAAAACGCCCTTCAGGATGCCTTTGCAAGGACTACAGTCCGACCTTTTGGTCTAGAGATAGGAGGCGTTGGAGCCTTTCCTGGTCTTAGGGAGCCCCGTGTTCTTTGGTTAGGTGTGGGAGGGGAAGAGGATCAGCTTTCCAGGATCGTAGAAATAGTGGAGAGTGCAGCGGAGATCGTTGGGTTGGAGAGAGAGCACCGTCCTTTTCATCCCCACGTAACCATAGCCAGGATAAAGTCTCCATCCGATGTGCCAGTGGATCTTATAAGGACCATAAGCGAGCATGAGTTGGGGCAGCTGTCGTGGAACGTAAATGCAGTAATGCTTATGAGAAGCGATCTTAGACCTTCTGGCGCCGTGTATAGCCCCATAGCCAAGTATAATTTGAAGCAACCGGAGGTGAGCCGTTAGTGGCCAAATCGAAACAGAAACAAGAGATAACTCGAGAGGACGTACTTGATTTAGCGCTCCGGGACATTAAAAGCAAGTTCGGAGAAGGAGCCATAATGTGCCTTGGTGAGGAGAGGACCTCAAGCGTGGAGGTGATCCCGACGGGGGTTTTATCCTTGGACCTTGCATTGGGAATAGGAGGATACCCGCGGGGAAGGATAGTTGAGATTTTTGGTCCTGAAGGAAGTGGCAAGACCACGCTGGCTTTGCATGCCATAGCGGAAGCCCAGAAGGCTGGTGGCATTGCAGCGTTCATTGATGCTGAGCATGCTCTTGATCCTCGCCTGGCGGCTGCCATGGGAGTAAAGGTAGATTCCCTCTACGTTTCTCAGCCTGATAGTGGTGAGCAGGCTCTGTATATACTAGAGACGTTGGTAAGAAGCAGTGCTGTGGACGTCATCGTGGTGGATTCCGTGGCGGCTCTTACCCCTCAAGCGGAGATAGACGGCAGAATTGGGGACAGCCAGGTTGGGCTTCAGGCCCGGCTCATGTCCTATGCTTTGAGGCGCCTTACATCTGCGATATCCAAGAGCAAGTGCGTTGTTATATTTATAAACCAACTCAGGGCCAAGATATCCACTATGGGATATGGCGGTCCTCAGGAGACCACCACAGGAGGGCGTGCCCTCAAGTTTTATAGCTCGGTGCGGATAGAAGTCAAAAGAGGGAAGGCCTTGACGAAAGGTGACGAGAATATAGGTCATGAGCTATGGATAAAGGTGGTCAAGAACAAGCAGGCGCCACCCTTTAAATCCGCCCATGCCTCGCTGATATATGGTAGGGGGATACCAGAGGAGATGTCTGTTTTGGACATGGCACTGGATATGGACATCGTTACGAAGCGGGGTTCTTGGCTTTCCTATGAGGGAGAGACTCTGGGACAAGGGAAGGATAACGTTGCTGCTTACATAAAGAACAACCCTGAACTTATGGCGGAGATAACCAGGAAGGTCAAGGAGAAAATAGCAGAAAGTGGAGGATTTTTGATTGCTCCCCATGAGGAGGAGCAAGAGGAGCCTGTAGCAATGGAGGAAATGGACATAGAAGAAGGAATCCTAGAGCTAGACGTCGAGGAAGATAATTAAATAAGTAGCCAAATAAACAGAGAAATGGATAAATTATACAATCGGCAGGCCAAGAGAAGAATCCCTGCCGATTGTGTTTATTGAGTGAGATAATACGGCATTGCTTGCAACATAAAGACCATTAATATGTTTATTGTAAGCAAATAGCAACCCTTAGTGTAAGTTTTAAAAATAGTTCGTCTATTTGAAGGTGTTGACAGTTTCAAAGATGCCGGTTATTATTACCTTCGCCTCGCGGGAACGGCCGCGGTGGAGGGGACCTTGACAGTGGAATATAGGCAGATAGGTGAGGGCTCTTGGAATTTTTTGGAGAGTTTGATCCTGGCTCAGGACGAACGCTGGCGGCGTGCCTAACAC
>NZ_DAITZW010000017.1:0-19705 GCF_036847465.1 Thermovirga lienii
AAAAAAGCAAAATGAGCCTCGCACCTCAGCACCTCAAGTCTATCTTTCTTTCCACACCGGCTTTCTTTTCTGCAGAAAGGCAGCCAGGCCTTCTTTAGCGTCCTCCGAAAGCCCTAAGGCCGCAAACCTTTCGCCGGCAAACTCTATGGCCCTCTCCAAGGGTAGACCTTCCATCTGCTGTAAGGACCTTTTACCGGTTCTGACAGCAAGGGGGCTTTTCTCCGCAAGAGTTCGCGCAAAGCTCATTGCCTCCTCCAACAAAGCTTCCTGTGGAACGACCTTCCAGACGACCCCCATTTCATGGGCCTTACAAGCAGGAATGAACTCTCCCGTCAGAACGTACTGCAAAGCCCTCTTGGGACCTATCCACCTAGAAAGCTGGTATCCCGGTTCAAGGCATATCAATCCCACGTTCACCGCAGTGGTACCGAAAACGGCGTTGTCAGCCGCTATAATGAAATCGCACGCCAAGGCCAAACCTGTGCCGTTGGCAAGGGCATACCCCTGAACAGCTGCAACAACCGGTTTGGCCATCCTGAAAAGGGTGAAGTTATGCTGATCCATAATCCTGAGAAACTCCCTCAACTCGTGCCGTTCTTGGGCAAGAAACTCCTTCAAATCTATACCCGTAGAAAAATGTTTCCCCGCCGCGTCCAATACAACGACCTTTACCCTTTCATCCTCCTCCATCGCCCAAAGAGCATCATTCAGCTCTTGAGCCAACTCCAAGGTGAAGGTGTTCATGCTCTCAGGTCTGTTCAGCGTTACCCTTCCAATGCCACCTTCGAGCACAGAAGCCAATACACTAACTTTTGCTGTACCTTCCAAGGTGTAACACCTCCTTTATAGATAAGAATAAACCAATTTACAAACGAAAGCTATATTGACACCTTTTAGCGGTTGGTGTAACTTTATATTTGCACTTATGGGACAATGTGTCCCAGTTTTTGGGAGGCAGTTATGGAGACTCTGACGAAAAAGATGGACCACGTTGAAAAGATAACCCGCGTCATGGAAGTGCTCTGCCGGGACAGGGCTACCTACAGCTTGAGGGAGTTGGAGCGGCTAACGGGGGTACCAAAGAGCACCCTACACCGTATTTTGACCTCCCTGGAAAGACAGGAATGGGTCTACAAGGACCCAGCAAGCGGAAGCTTCAGACCGGGCATACGATTTTTCCTTTTGAACAATCGCGCCTTTTTCTACCAGGAACTCATAGAGAAAGCCCAAAAACAAATGGAGCACCTCGTAAGGCAAACCAACAAAACCTGCCTCATGTCCGTCCTTGAGGGAAGCGTAGGGCTTTGCATTCACAGCGTTGAGCCTCCCCATCCAGTAAAGTACGTAGCCCACAAAGGAATGGCCATCCCGCTGCATGCTGGAGCATCAGGGAAGGTCCTGTTGGCCTTCTGTAACGAGCACATTAGAAATAGAATTCTCGCAGAAATCATCCCCCCTGAAGTTGACAAACAGAAACTCCTAGCACAGCTGGAGGAAATCCGCCGAAAAGGATATGCCTCAAGCCGGGAAGAATGGATACCCCACGCAGGAGACATAAGCGCCCCCATCTTCGACCGCAGGGGCAACTTCGTGGCTCAAATAGGCGTAGCTGGCCTTGCTAACAGCTTTGAAGGACAGGAAGAAGAAATAGCGGAAATGGTGAAGGAGGCAGCTCGAAACATAGGCTCCTCCCTTTGATAAAACAACAAATAAAGATACGGAGGTAAGCAAGATGGCAAAACAGCTAATTGAGTGCGTACCAAATTTCAGTGAGGGAAGAAGAAAGGACGTAATCGAGGCAATCGTCGAACCTTTCAAGAAACAAAAAGGTTGCTACCTTTTTGACTACCGCGCTGACGAGGATCACAACAGACTCGTAGTCAGCCTCGCTGGCGAACCCCAGCCCATATGCGATGCAGTACTGGAAGCTTCAAGGATAGCCATGCAGCACATCGACATGAACACCCACCAGGGCGCCCACCCAAGGATCGGTGCCATAGACGTTATACCCTTCACACCTATAAGCAACATAACCATGGAAGAATGCGTTGAGTTGGCAAGAAAGTTCGGAGAGCGCTATTACAACGAACTGAAAATTCCCGTTTACTACTATGAAGAAGCGGCACTCAGACCCGAAAGGACCCGCCTGGAGGTCATCCGCAAAGGCCAGTACGAAGCTCTCAAGGAAGAAGTAACAAATCCAGAGCGTCATCCCGATGTGGGAGAGCCAAAGCTCCATCCAACCGCTGGAGCCACAGTTATAGGCGCCAGGAAGTTCCTCATAGCCTTCAACGTGAACTTGAACACCACCGACGTCAATATAGCAAAGACCATAGCAAAGAGGGTAAGAGCCTCAGGTGGCGGATTCACTGCAGTGAAAGGCATAGGCTTGGCCTTGGAGGAAAAGGGCCTGGTACAGGTCAGCATGAACATCGTTGACTACGACAAGACCGCCATCTACAGGGTATTGGAGTTCATCCGGATGGAGGCTGCAAGGTGGGGCGTAACCATAAACGGCACGGAAGTATACGGTATGATACCCGCCGCAGCGCTGATCCAGAGCGCCGAGTACTACTTGCAAATTGACGATTTCGATCCTTCCCAGGTCTTGGAGCTCAAACTCCTTGAGCTCATGAGAGAGGAAGATTAACCATGCTTACTACCCTCTTTCGCAACGCTGCCATATATACGCCTGTGGACGAAGGCAAACCCTTGGCAGGAAAGCTCCAAGGGCATGTAAGGTCCTGGGAAAGGGGCGCTCTGCTATGCGATAAGGGAATCATCACTGCAGTAGGATCTGAGGAGGATGTCCTTGCAAAGGCAAAGGACATGGAGGTGGATATGGAAGTAGACTGCCAGGGCGCTTGCATGATACCTGGTTTCGTAGATCCCCATACCCACATATGCTTTGCGGAGCGAAGAGAGAAAGAGTTCTCCATGCGCCTTGCGGGAGCATCGTACCTCGACATCCTTAAAGCTGGAGGCGGCATACTCTCATCGGTGAGATCGGTAAGAAATGCCAAAGAAGAAGAGCTCTTGTCCACAACGCTGGACAACGTGCTCACAGCCCTGAGCTTCGGCACCACATCCATGGAGATTAAAAGCGGATATGGCCTAGATACCGAAACAGAACTCAAAATGCTCAGGGTGATAGAGAGGGTAGGCAAAGAAACACCTCTGGACGTGGTAGCAACCTTCATGGGGGCTCACGCTATACCCGAAGAATACAAATCGAACCCTGAAGAGTACGTGAAGCTGTTAATAGATGAAATGATACCTGCTGCCTCAAAGCAGGGTATAGCTCAATACTGCGACGTTTTTTGCGAAGAAGGCGTTTTCTCTGTAGAACAGAGCAGAAGGATACTGGAAGCCGCTAGAAACAGGGGATTCAAACTGAAAATCCATGCCGATGAAGTCCACGACCTTGGCGGAGCGGGCCTTGCAGCGGAGCTTGAAACCGCTTCGGCAGAACATCTTTTGGCGGCAAACGAGGAAAACCTCAAGGCCATGGCCGAAAAGGGCGTAATAGCCGACCTTTTGCCTGCGACAGCATACAGCCTGAAGAAACCCTACGCGAAGGCCAGAAAGATGATAGAACTGGGAGTTCCAGTGGCATTGGCGACAGATTGTAACCCAGGCTCAAGCTACACTGAATCTATGCCCTTCGTCTTCGGCCTCGCCGTCCTGAACATGGACATGACAGTAGAGGAAGCGCTAGTCGCATCCACCCTTAACGCTGCCTACTCCATCGGCCTAAACCACAAGGTAGGGAGCCTGGAGGTAGGAAAACAAGCGGACTTCCTGCTCCTCGACGGGGAAACTCCCGCTATCCTGGCATATCACGCCGGCGTTTCTCCCGTAGTGGAGGTTTACAAAAAAGGCATTAACGTAGCCTAGTTAGGAGGATGAAAAATGAAACTTGCAGAACTTACCGTAAAAGCCTTTACTGATGAACTTGCATCTTCCTCTCCTGCTCCAGGAGGAGGGAGCGTAGCTGCTTTGGCCGCCTCCTTGGGCTCTGCACTCTCATCCATGGTGGGCAGACTTACCGTAGGAAAGGAAAAGTACAAGGATAATTGGGAATCCATGGAGAAGGTAATAGAATCTGGAGACGCCCTCAAGGACCGTTTCCTAAAGCTCATGGAGGAAGACACTGAAGCTTTCAACGACTTCATGGCCGCCATGAAGATGCCCAAGGATACAGAAGAGCAAAAGGCCGCCAGAAGTAAGGCCATGCAGGAAGGGCTCAAGAAAGCAGTGCAAGTACCTCTGGAGACTTTGAAAGCTTGCAAAGCCCTGGCAGAGATAGCCCTCACTGCCGCTGAAAAAGGCAACCCCAACGCCATAACCGATGCCGGAACAGCAGCGCTTCTGGCCAAGGCCGCGGGAATAGCTGCAGCCTATAACGTCAGGATAAACCTCGGAAGCATCAAGGATGAGGCCTTCGTTTCAGAGACAAACCAAGTAGTGAAGGAGACCTTGGACAATATCTTCAATTTGGCCGACCAGGCAGGGAAAATCGTAGAAAAGGCCCTTGGATAAAACCGGGGTCTGGAAATGATGAAAGACAAAAGGAGGGAATAAAAGATGGATTTGAATTTCCTAAACGGAGAAGCCATGACCATAAAACTGGACGCTGAACTTCCGGAGTACCCGGAGTTCGTACCTGGAATAAGAAGGGCACCCGATAGAGGTTGGACCCTTAACCAAAAGGAAACTGAGCTTGCCCTGAAGAACGCTCTCAGGTACGTACCCGAGGAACTCCATGAGAAACTGGCTCCTGAGTTCATGGAGGAGCTCATGACCAGGGGTAGGATCTATGCTTACAGATATCGTCCCGCAGGACGCATCTGGGGCAAACCCATTCACGAGTACAAAGGTAAGTGCCTGGCCGGCAAAGCCTTCCAGGTCATGATAGACAACAACCTGGACTTCGAAGTAGCCCTATATCCTTACGAACTGGTCACCTACGGAGAGACTGGACAAGTTTGCCAGAACTGGCTCCAGTACAGGCTGATCAAAAAATACCTGGAAGAACTGACCGATGACACCACTTTGGTCATAGAGAGCGGTCACCCGTTGGGCCTCTTTAAATCAAGGCCTGATGCGCCGAGGGTCATCATCACCAACGGCCTCCTGGTGGGCATGTTCGACAACCCCAAGGACTGGCACAGAGGCATGCAGCTTGGCGTAACGAACTACGGCCAGATGACTGCTGGCGGCTGGATGTACATCGGCCCCCAAGGAATAGTACACGGCACATACAACACCATCTTGAACGCCGCAAGGCAGCGCCTTGGAGTAGGCCCCAAGGATAACCTTGCCGGCATCCTCTTCGTTTCTTCTGGTCTCGGCGGCATGAGCGGCGCCCAGCCCAAAGCCGTTGAGATAGCAGGTGGCGTGGGCATTATCGCCGAAGTGGATCCCTCAAGAATAGAGACCAGAAGAAAGCAGGGATGGGTCACCGAGGTCACCGACAGCTGCGAGAAGGCCTTCGCAATGGCTAAGGAAGCCTTAGATCAGAAACGGCCTCTCTCCATAGCCTACCACGGCAACGTCGTAGACCTGTTGCAGTACGCGGTGGACAATAACATCCACATTCCTCTACTCTCTGACCAGACCTCCTGTCATGCTCCATACGAGGGTGGATACTGCCCCGTAGGCCTAACCTTCGAGGAAAGGACCAGGATGCTCCACGAAAATCCAGAGGAGTACCGCAGGAGAGTTGACGAAACCCTTAGAAAGCACTTCGAGCTGATAAAGATCCTGACCGAGCGGGGAACCTACTTCTTTGACTACGGCAACTCCTTCATGAAGGCCGTGTTCGACGCAGGGGTCAGGGAGATATGCAAGAACGGCAAGGACACCTACGATGGTTTCATCTGGCCTTCCTACGTGGAGGACATAATGGGACCAGTCCTTTTCGACTACGGCTACGGCCCATTCCGTTGGGTGTGCCTCAGCGGAGACCCAGAGGACCTGAGAAAGACCGACAAAGCTGCCATGGAGTGCATTGACCCCAACCGCAGAGCCCAGGATTACGACAACTGGATCTGGATCAGGGACGCTGAGAAGAACAAACTGGTCGTTGGAACTCAGGCAAGGATCCTCTATCAGGACGCAGAGGGAAGACTCAAGATAGCTCTCAAATTCAACGAAATGGTTAGAAAGGGCGAGATAGGCCCCGTCATGCTTGGAAGAGACCACCACGACGTTTCGGGCACCGACTCTCCCTTCAGGGAGACCTCCAACATCAAGGACGGAAGCAACATAACTGCCGACATGGCAGTCCAGTGCTTCGCAGGTAACGCAGCAAGGGGTATGACCTTGTGTGCTCTCCACAACGGAGGCGGAGTGGGCATAGGTAAAGCCATCAATGGCGGATTTGGCATGCTCCTTGACGGCTCAGAGCGGGTTGACGAGATACTGAAGTCCGCTATGATGTGGGACGTTCTCGGTGGCGTGGCCAGAAGAGCATGGGGGCGCTGCGAACACGCCATGGAAGTCAGCAGGGAAGTCAACGCCAAATACAAGGACAGCTACCACATAACCCTTCCCTACATCCCCGACGATGAGCTGGTATCCAAGACCGTAGAAGAAGCCATCAAAAAGTACAAGAAATAAGAAACCCTGACCAGAAGACGCAAAAGAGGTCCCGGCAGATTGTCGGGGCCTCTTCAATAAGGGGGAACCAAAAATGGTACTTTTCATAAATCCACCTGCTCAAGAATGGTTCTACAGCCGCCATGACCCTTCAGACCCGAGGTTGGGAGACCTGGTCAAGCCCTCAAGAGGTAATGTCATTGAGGAGCTTAGGGAAGCTCATATTGCTATCCTAGGTTTTCCAGAGGACAGAGGAATAGTGGCAAACGGCGGAAAACCCGGAGCTGCCTTGGGACCAGAGCACATACGAAAAGCCTTTTACAAGCTCACCCCTGGCTTTGGAAAAGCTCTGATGGGCCTCAAAATAATAGACATAGGGAATATAATACCCGGCCCAACGCTGAAGGAAAGCCATTCAAGGCTGGCAGAGGCCGTAAAGACCGTCGTGGAGCATGGGGTCTTCCCCATAGTCTTGGGAGGCGGCCATGACCTTTCGTTTGCTGGTTTTTGTGGTCTTGTAGAAGGTCTAAAATTAGGACAAAAGGAACTTGGAGCCATCAACGTGGACTGCCACTTGGACGTAAGAGAATACCAAAAGGAGATCACTAGTGGCACACCTTTCAGGAGGGCCTTGGAGGAATTGCCAAACAACGCCCTAGACCCCAGAGCTTTCGTCGAATTTGGAATACAGGAACCATACAACTCCCCTTATCACTACGAATGGGTAAAAAAACAACATGTAGCGGTCATGACCTTGAACAGCATAGGCAACAGGCCCATGGAGTTCTTTCTTGAGGCCTGCCGTATAGCAAGCGAAGGAACGAAAGCTGTAGCCCTCTCCATAGACATAGATGCGGCAAGAAACCATGAAGCACCTGGCGCCTCGGCCAGCAATCCCAGGGGATTCAAGGCTCCAGAGCTGGAGAGGATAGCTTACATCGCAGGGAAAACTGGAAAAATACGATACCTGGACATAACCGAAATGAGCCCCCCTTTGGATGAGGGAGGGAGAACGGCTTCATTGTGCGCAGGGATCCTATTCTGGTTCTGCAAGGGCTTTTCTGAAAGAGCTTATTTGACATAAAAAAACACATATGTTAGGATTGCCTAAAATGAAAGAACAAGGAGTATTCTTGGGATGAAAAGTTTCAGCTTCGTACTTTGTTGTTGTAGGCAGATGGTTCGTTGACCTCTGCCGCAGCCGGAAAGGCTGCGGGAGAAAAAGCCCGCATGTGCCTTCCGGCCAAAAGAAGCTGAGAACATAAATTTGATCCAAAGCGGGCTTTCTCGAGAGGAAGCCCGCTTTCATTTTTCCTAAAGACACAAAGGAGGTGAGGACCGTGGAAAGCGGCTGCGGTTGTTGTAGCTTCAAAAGCAGTGAAAAACTTGAAATCAAACTATCTAAGGAGGAGAAAACCATGAGTTTCCTAAAAGACATAAAAGCTGATTACAAGGCCATAAAGGACCAGGATCCCGCTTTCCGCGGCGGTATGCTGGGGTTTTTGGAAATAATTTTGTGCTACCCTGGCTTTCATGCCCTCTTGATCCACAAGGTGAACCACTTCATGTACCAAAAGCTTAAATTGAGGATCTTGCCTCGTTTCATAAGCCTTATAGTGCGGTGGCTTACGGGCATAGAGATCCACCCCGGTGCTCAAATAGCCGGAGGGGTCTTCATAGACCACGGCATGGGCGTTGTAATAGGCGAGACCGCAGTAGTAGGGAAAGGAGTGACCATATATCAGGGAGTCACTCTGGGAGCTACTGGCAACGAGAAGGAGTTTCAAAGACACCCAACCATAGGGGACGGAACCATAATAGGAAGCGGCGCAAGGGTCTTGGGCAACATCACCATAGGCAAAAACTGCAGAATAGGAGCAAATAGCGTTGTCCTGAGGGATATCCCTGACAACAGCACCGTGATCGGAATTCCTGCCAGGATAGTAAAAATAAACGGCATAAAGACCATCTCGTCGGAACCTGACAAGGAGATTATGGAAAAGATCAGCAGGCTGCAAAGGGAGATAGACGCCCTGAAGAGGCAGCTCAAGGATATAGAGAAAACGAAAGAAATTTTTACCAAAAGGGTGGTGGTCTAAATGAAATCCCTCGCATCCCTGTCTCTTGTCAAATTGATAGGCAGAACTCCCATGCACACCATAGCCCCAGTCAAAAATGGGGGACACATACTCGTAAAGCTTGAAGGAAATAACATAGGAGGCTCCATAAAGGATAGAGCAGCCTGGGGCATGCTCTACATGGCTGAAAAGGAAGGAAAACTCCAAAAGCAAACGGTAATAGTGGAACCAACTAGTGGAAACACGGGCATAGCTCTCGCAATGCTTGGAAGCATCATGGGCCTTAGGGTCATACTCACCATGCCGGAATCCATGTCGGAAGAAAGGCGAAGCATCCTAAAAGCCTATGGGGCAGAACTTGTACTAACAAAAGCTGAAATGGGCATGAAAGGAGCCATTGAAGCAGCCACAGATATACTACAAAGTACCCCTGGAGCGTTCATGCCGGATCAGTTCTCAAATCCTGGCAACCCCTGGGCACACGCAGTGTCCACTGCTCCCGAGATAATAAGTGACCTAAATGGCATGGAACCTTTCGCCTTCGTCGCAGGCATAGGAACGGGAGGCACCATATCAGGCGTAGGCAAAGTACTGAAATCGGCCTTTCCATCCGCAAAGGTAATCGGTGTGGAACCGGCCAAAAGCGCGGTGCTCTCCGGCAACGCTCCTGGACCCCACGGCATACAGGGAATAGGCGCAGGGTTCATTCCTAAGAACTTGGACCTTGACGTGGTAGACGAAATAATAACTGTCGAGGATGAGCAAGCCTTCGACATGGCTAGGTGGTTGAGCAAAAAGGAGGGGCTGTTCTGTGGAGTCTCTTCCGGAGCGAACCTCTGGGCTG
Source organism: Thermovirga lienii (assembly GCF_036847465.1). NCBI lineage: Bacteria > Thermotogati > Synergistota > Synergistia > Synergistales > Thermovirgaceae > Thermovirga > Thermovirga lienii. The sequence goes on from NZ_DAITZW010000017.1 coordinate 9,526, forward strand.
CCATGAAGGTGGCAGAAAAGGCCCCAAAAGGTGCAGTGATTGTGACCATCGCTCCAGACAGAGGAGATAAGTACCTGAGCACTCCTGCTTACAATTGACACAAAATATCAGGGGGCGGTAGTACCGCCCCCTGTCATCTTTAAAGATAACGCCACAAAATATATATTGCCGAAACGAAAAGCGTGGCAGACATAAGGACCATACCTCTTGAAAGGAAGGTTTTGAAATCCAACCTTATCCCCGCCTTGTTGGCTATCCCAGCCATAACCAGGTTTGCCGATGCTCCGACTAGCGTCCCGTTCCCCCCCAAGCACGCACCAAGGGCCAAGGCCCACCACAAGGGCTTTGGATCGTACCCACCAAGATGAGAAATATGCTTCACCAAAGGAATGACCGCCGCAGTGTAGGGAACGTTGTCTACCACCGCAGAAGCCAAACCTGAAACCCATATGAGGATCATGGTCAACGCCTTGAAGTGTTCCCCTACCAGAGCAAACATCTTGGTGGCAAACAGCTCTATCACGCCAACGTGCTCCAGAGTGCCCACCAGCATGAAAAGCATGGAGAAAAACAAAATGGTTACCCAATCTACGTCCAAAAGTAACTCCTCAACATCCACAGGACAAACTATCAGAGCTAGGGTCGCTCCCGCCAAGGCTATGGTTGCAGCCTCCAAGTGAAGCACTCCGTGCAGAACGAATCCTACGAGGACCAAGGCCATGACCGCCACAACTCGAATAGCTAGAGCCGGATCCTGAAGTTTTCTTGGGCCAGAGAAATCACCTCGTGAGGTCTTCTCCTGCCCCTTTGGCTTCAGGTCGCCTCCATACCAAAGATAAAGCAGGCCGAACAAGACAATCATGGATAAAATAACTGGAGGGCCTAAGTTGATTATGAAGTCGTTGAAGGTTAGCCCCGCTGCGGAGCCTATCAGGAGATTTGGGGGATCTCCTATTAGAGTTGCGGTGCCTCCTATGTTGGACGAAAATATCTCGGCAAAAATGAAGGGCATGGGGTTTATCTCCATTACATCAGCCACCGCTAAAGCTATAGGGCCTACCAGGAGCACGGTGGTTACGTTGTCTATCAGGGCAGATATCACGGCCGTCAAAAACGAAAGAAAAACTAGTAATACCCACGCGTTCCCTTTACTGTAAACCACCGCTTCTGCTGCTATGTGCTGGATTAATCCAGTTTTTTTCAATATCCCCACCAGGATCATCATGCCCAACAAGAGGCCTATGGTATTGAAGTCGATAAAGGAAAAGATCTCGCTCTGCTCCACTATCTGCATCAAAAGAACCAGGGAAAAACCTAGCATAGCAGCCTTAAGCCTATGGAGGCGCTCCGTTATTATAAAAGCGTACGTAAGACAAAAGATCAAAAGAGCAAGAAGCTGGACACGGCTCAAGATTATCATCCCCACGATCTTGCAGGTTTGCCAAGCATGGCCCTAACGGGAAAAAATAGTACTCCTTTTTCTCATTTTTTCAAGTTACACCCAATAATTCTTTACTGCTCTACAAAATACAATATACAAAAAGCTTTCAGTTGCCCATTAGTCCTTCAAGCTTCGCTGCCATGCCCTTGTTCAATATCTTTAGGATCTCCACCTCTTTGGCCGCTCCATCCCTGTCGCCCAAAAGCAAAAGCGCCACACCTTTCCCGAAATGGCTATCGGCAAAGTTAGGTTGCAAAGCCAGAGCCTTGTCAAAGGCCTCCTTGGCTTCCTCGTAGCGATCTACTCCTATGAGGGCGAAGCCCAAACTGTTGTAGGCTCTGTAAGACTGGCTGTCGGTTTCTACAGCCCTCTGGGCTGCCTCAAGAGCCCCTGGGTAATTTTGAAGGCGCAGATAAGTCTGGCTAAGGTTGTTCCAAACTTCTACCGATGTGGGATCCAACTTTCCTGCCTTAGAGAAGGCTTGAGCCGCTTCGCTGTACTGCCTGGTAGAAAAAAGCATTACTCCAAAGTTGTAGAGCAGCTTGGCGTTGTTGGGATCCTTGGCTATGGCCTCCTTGAAGATTTCTACTCCCTTGTCGACCTTTCCCATCCTCCCATATGCAAAAGCCAATGCCACTTCAGCATCAGTATAATCGGGTTTTAGCTCGAGGGCCTTTCTATATTGTTCTATGGCTCCTTCTAAATTGCCCAAAGCCTTTTTCGCTTCTCCTAGATAGTACAGGTTTTCAGGGTTTGATGGAGCAAGCTCGGAGGCCTTTTCCAGCGCAGGGAGAGCCTCCTGAATTTTACCTTCTGCCAGTAGCAATCTCCCAAGATTGCTCCAGGCAGCTAAATAGTCTGGTCTTTTCTCCAGTGCTTTTCTAAAGGACTCCTCCGCCTTAGTTGGCTCACCCATCTTCCAGTAAAGATTACCCAAGCTGTTGTATCCTTCAGGGAAATCCTCCATGAGCTTTAGGGCCTCCACGTATTCCGAAAGAGCATCTTCCAGAGAGCCTTTTGTCTCCAGAACTACTCCCAGGTTGTAGTGGGCCTGAGCAAGGTTTGGTTTCAATTCAATGGCCTCTCTCAAAAAGGTTTCTGCTTCCTCCAGCCTACCTTGGGTCGCAGCATCCACTCCTTTGTTGACCAATTCCTCCGCTTTTTCTGCGTATGCTCTGCCCGATACCGCAAAATTTAAAACCAGCATGCCTATAATTGCGATCAAAAAAAATTTTTTCATGATGATATCTCCTTTCATGGTCCACATAACTTTTCTTTGGCCCACAGATCCGCTTCTTTCTCCTTTTGCTCCTTGAAGCTGAACCACCAATTGGCATCTTCAGTGTGAAAAGGCACCTTCTTCTTATGGTGCTCAAGCTCAAGGTGAGCTATTTCATGGAGCAGCAAAAACTCGAAAAGCTTGTCCTCGGGGACATCCCGATTGCCCCATTTGGCATAATACTCCTCAGGCGAAAAAGCTTCCAGTATTTCTACCCTTGCCATGCCATCGGAAGGGATGGTTATACGAGCGAACATATCCGCCCCAAGGTAGGACCTAAAATCCACTGTGACGCCCCATTGGGTAGCCAATAACTCCAACCGCTTCTTTTCCGAATCGGTCACTTTTATCTTTTTGCCGTTCAAGGCCTTTCACCAGGCTTTTTCATGTGAATTGCAAGCCACAGGCAAGAAGGGTCAAAAGATGTATAGGTAACTCTGTGCCTTTCACCAGCGGGGATAAACACCCAGTCGCCCTCATTCAGATCCAATAGGAAGCCGTCTTCAAACTCTAGCTGCGCCCTCCCCTTTACGAGGAGCACCCATTCGTCCGTATCCTGATCATACCACACGCCTTCTGGAGTTTTGCTGCCGAAGGACGTTATGCGCTCAATCCACATGGCTTGATTTTCCAAAAGCTTTTCAATTATCTCCTGCCCCTTCTCTCCCTCCGGTATCAAGTAAAAATTACCCTTTTCCATATGACCTATCAAACCTCCAACGAATTTGTTTTGGCTTTCCGTTTGGCTTCATACATCCTTTCGTCTGCCTTCTCCAATATATGTTCTTTTTCTTTTCCATCATCTGGATATGAAGCTATGCCTACGTCGATAGCTATCTGTAAGTTTCTACTTCCCCAAAGCCTCTTTTTCAGTTTTTGCTCTACCCTACCCCACAAGGCTTCCGCCTCTTTCTCTCGGGTCCTTGGATGCAGGGAGACAAATTCGTCTCCACCGTAGCGGGCTATCAAATCTATTTTTCTCATCGCCCCAGCAAGAAAGCCAGCTACTTCCACTAGAATCCTATCTCCTTCGAGGTGCCCAAAAGTGTCATTTATAGCCTTGAAACCCCTGATATCTATTATAGCCACGGAGAAAGGCTCACCGGATCGTTCGCAACGGGCCATCTCCTCCTTTATCTTCTCCGTAAAATACCTCCTGTTCCACAATCCCGTCAAAGAGTCCTTAAGGGCCTCTTGCTTGGTCTCATGAATGGCCTTCTGATATGCCCAAAGAACGCCTAGGTGTCTAGCGAGGATGCTCAACATGTCTTTCGTATCTTTAGTGCTGAAATACCCGTGTTTGTCGATAATCTTGAGAAGACCAAAGACTTGACCGCCAAAAGCTATGGGGATCTCTTCTGTGTATCTGCGGTTTTGCAAAGGGAACAGAACTTCATCATGCCCCTCGCCCAAGAGGATCTTGTCCAAATCCACAGACGCTAATTTTCTTAGCTTTTTAGTTCCATTCTCCGCTGCGATTTTATAGACCAAAACGTCACAATACATCGTCTCGCTGAGCTTTCGGGCTATGTAGCGACATACATCCTCTATGGAATTTTCTTTCGCAGCCTCTATAAGGATCTCCACTAAAGTCCTTTCCATGTATCTTAGCCTTTGAATGCTGCGGAGCTGACTTCGAGCCGCCAAGACCGCAGCAACGTAACCGCACAAAGAGCTCAAGAGCTCTCCATCGCTTTTTGTAAATGCCTTGCCTTCGGAACTTGTTGCCGTCAAAAGCCCCCTTAAACTTTCTTCATCCTTTATCAGCACCGTCATCTGCGATGGTTTGCCAGCTTTTATAATGAAGGGCAAATCGCCCAGCTGGGGTTGTACATCACTTGCAAATATCCTACATCCCTCGCCCGACTCTCCTTCCATCCAGAGTACTTGAACCTCATCAAATCCAAAAACTTCTTTTACCTTGCTTATGAGAAATCGTCCCATCGCCTCTTTTGTAGGCTGCTCAAAGAGCTTGAGGGATACATCCACTAAAAGCTTTTGCCTCTTATTTAGGTTCGATAAGGACTTGAGGCTTTGCTCAAGAGTATCGGTAAGTTTTACGACGTTCATGCTCTTAGCAACAACAGACGCCACAAACTCCAGAAGTTCTAGCTGCTCCTTTGAAAGCTCTTCCAGGGCCTCCACTATCAATGCTCCAATTTGCCTCTCTTCCCACAAAAGAGGAATTATAGCCTTTTGCTTTGAGTTGCTTACAAACAACATCTCCTGTGGGAGAAGAGTGCAATCAAGGACAAGCCGCTCCCTCCTAGCAAAGGCTCTCCAATAAGAAACATTGCTCCTATCGATGCTGTAAACCGCCGGGGGATAACTACCGTAGGCCAGAAGGGTAAGCTTACTCTGGTCATCACTTAACACGTATAGGCAAGCAAAACACCCCTTTAACACCCTTTCTAGGGAATCCACCGCTGCCTTGGCAACTGCAGCTTGAGTTTCGCCTTTTCCGATCTTCTCACATAGGTAGCGCAATTCTTTGAATTTTATCATTTTAACTCTTTCCTGTATTTGATATGTTTTTATTTTAAACAATAAACCTCTTGCCCACAACAAAAGAATTAAATCCATGAGTTTTGTTGTATTATTATTTTTAGCAACTTCAGCACTCCATATCCTTTTACGAAGGAAGGGAAATAAATTGGACAACTCCATAACCGTTTTCGGAGCAGGAAGCTGGGGAACTGCCCTAGCAAGTCATCTAAGCCACCAAGGAGAGGACGTAACTCTGTGGTGTAGAAGACCGGAACAGGCCAAAGCCATAAATATGACGGGACGAAACCCCGACTACCTTAAGAATATAGATCTTCCCGAAAGACTCACGGCCACCTCCGATTTGGAGGAAGCCTGTAGTACTGATACGTTCATATTGGCCGTCCCCACTCAATCTGTCAGGAGCTTCCTGAAGCAGGCGAAACCTTTCCTTCGAGAAGGAATTCACCTTTGCAACGCAGCCAAAGGCTTGGAAATATCCACTGGAAAGCGCATAAGCGAGATAGTTGCAGAGATCATACCTTCAGCCAGATACAGCATAATCTCAGGACCAAGCCACGCGGAGGAAGTGGCCCTCTCCAAACCCACGGCAGTGGTAGTGGCGTCCATCCACGAGGAAGAAAGAACTCTGTGGCAAAACCTTCTCAACAGGGGTTTTTTCAGAGTTTACACAAGCAGCGACGTAATAGGTGTGGAGATAGGAGGGGCGGTCAAAAACGTCATAGCCATCGCTGCAGGCATAGCCTCTGAAATGGACCTGGGAGATAACGCCATGGCCGCTTTGGTTAGCAGAGGCCTTGCCGAGGTAATGCGGCTGGGAGCCAAGGCAGGGGCGCATCCTTTGACGTTTGCCGGCCTGGCGGGAATAGGGGACCTCATGGTGACATGCTACAGCAACCTCTCTCGAAACTACAGACTCGGCAGGGCCATAGCCAAGGGCATGACTCTAGAAGGGGCCCAAAAGTCCTTAGGGCAGGTAGCAGAAGGGGCATACACCGTAAGGGCACTGGTGGAACATGCCAAAGAACTTGGTGTGGAACTTCCCATAGCAGAAGCCGTATACCGAGTCCTCTATGAACAAAAAACGCCGATCTCCCTGCTGGAGGAACTGTTCTCCCGATGTCCTAAGCCAGAGATGCCCCCAGAAATACGTTGGGTATCAAAATAGTACCATCTAGCCTCTGAGCACCTCCAAGCTGTCTTTGGTAGCTACTGGCGACTTATGACAGTGGACTAGCTTCCATTGGGGCTTTTCGTCGCTTCCAAAGTTGTAAAAAACTCGCGTCTCGTTATGGCTTTTGTGCACCACTCCCTCGGGCAAAACCGCCCTTATCATGAGGGTGAAGGTCGCTATTGCAGTCTTGCCGTAGAACTGAACTCGCGGCTGAAGAATTTCGTGTTCAAAGACGTGTTCTTTTTCCTCAAAAGGATCCACTGGCCCTTCCAGAACTTTTTTGTGAATCTTAAGCTCTCTCAGGTGAAAATCAAGGCCATCTATCCTCACAGGGCTTATGTACCATTCGAAAAAAGAACAGTCTTCCGCTACCGTATCCGCGTAGGCTTTACCATCACCTTGCCATATGCTGCCCAGCTGCTTCTCCACCAGCTTGAGTATGAAATCTTCTCTCCCATCCCTTTCAATCTTCACTTATATCCCTCCCGATTGTTGCTCATTTGCACTTTATAGGATAAAATGTTTTTGTTCCAACTTCAACGATCTTTAATAACCAACCAAGTAAGGAGGGAATGAAATGGCAAAAGCAGTAGTAGACAAGGACACATGTGTAGGTTGCGAGGCTTGCGTAGGAACCTGCCCGGTAGCGGCCATCAGCATGGTTGACGGCAAGGCAGAGGTGGATGCAGATACTTGCGTAGAGTGCGGCGCCTGCGTTGCAGTCTGCCCAGTAAGCGCTATTTCTCAGTAGTAATCTAAACTTTAAACGTACTTACATACACTGGGGCCGCCCTTTGCAAATTAGCGTAGGGATGGCCCCAGTGTCTTACTTATGACAAAAGGTGAAAGCCTAAAAGATGAATGAGCCTTGGAAGAGCGCTCTATATGTCATCGAAACGTTGGAAGAAAAAGGATACCAAGCTTTCGTGGTTGGAGGAGCAGTAAGGGACCTTTTGCTCTGCAGGAATCCTCTTGATATAGATGTGGCCACCTCAGCCAGTCTGGAAGAGGTTACTTCCACTTTCCCCAAAGCCAAGGTAGTAGGTAAAGAAAAACTGCAATCCGCAACTATTTCCTTAGGAGGTATTACTATAGATGTAGCTTCCTTCGCAGACGGCACATTGGAAGAAGACCTCAAAAGAAGGGACTTCACCGTAAACGCCATGGCCATGGACAAAAACGGCAGGGTTATTGACCCATGGGGAGGCCAACGCGACCTCTGCACAAGACAGATAAAGTTCACGGCCTCTCCCGAAAAGCGAGTCACTGAAGACCCAGCGAGGATAGTTAGAGCTGCCCGTTTGTCCGCATCCCTTCCTAAATTTACCCTGGCAGATGAAACAAAGAATGTTTGCATCGCCCATAGGGATCTTTTGAAGAAAGTCCCCCCTGAACGGATAGGCAAAGAGGTACTAAAGGCTCTAAACAGTGAAACGTCTTTATTCATTAAAATTTTGGACGGGCTTAACGTGCTGAAGAGCACCATGGCTCCCCTATACAACCTCAAAAGTATAAGCCAGGACCCCATTAAACACCCCGAAGGAGACACCTTCACTCATTCTCTGCTCTGCCTCGAACACATGGAAGGTTTGACCCAAGACCCAATCATGAAAGCCACAGCCTTGTTCCATGATCTTGGAAAAGGAGTAGGCCCATCGGGACACGAAAAAAAAGGGGCAAAAATGGCCAGAGAGCTTTTCAAAACCTGGGCATGGCCGCAAAAGCTGGCAAATGAAGTTTGTTCTCTCATAGAGTGGCATGACCTACCTTTTACGCTACCTGAAACGAAGACGGTTGCAAAGCTCATCTTGGAAAGAGGCACAAAGTGGATCGACAAACTTTTCCTGTTGGGATACGCAGATACCCTGGCAGGATCTGGTGATCTACCCAGATACACGAGAAACAGGTCAGAAACGATAAGGTTTATCTTTAACTTAAGGCACGGAGTACCTTTGAGAGGCAAAGACCTCATTGAACTTTTTCCTTCGTTGGATGAGAAAAAGATAGGGGAAATCCTTGGTGATTTGGCCGGGAAGATAGCATCAGAAGGCCTAAAAAACAGAAAGGATTTACTCCGTTGGATCGAAGATAGATATCATCATCAAGGCAAAGGTTGTTAGTATACCTTTATTCAGTTATCATCTAAATAGTTACATATAAATTCTTATTATTGAAACTTTTACCCCTAGGAAAGGGTGATGTTTGATGACTACAACTGTCCAAGCGGAAGCCGTACAATTCAAAGATAGAAAGACTTTCAGGGCGCTCAGCAATTGCCTGGTACTGGCGGCATGGTTCGGGGCGATGTACTTTGCGGACTACGCCTTTGGATTCCCAAAGGCAAAGGCTCTCGATGCATCATTGGCCTTGATCTATCTTGCTGCCTCCCCCCTTGTGACGCTGAAGCTTTCGGACACCTGGAAAAAGATCTTCGGATTCGTCGTTATCGCAAACCTCATACTTATGTCCTCCATCCCTTTATTCTACATTCAACTTGGACTCACAGTCCACGTGGCCCTTTTAAGACACGTAGTATCCCTTTTGTTCTGCATTCTCCTCGGCCCGTACTTCCTGCAGCCCAAGGGACTGTCCTTTTTCTTCGTATTGTTCTACAACGCCCTGTGTTTCTACATACCCCTCATGAAACATGGGGAACTGGACATGAATTTGGCTTATATAGTCATAGTTTATTCCTTTACTCTGCTTTTCTCTTATTTTTTCATGGACATATTGAGGCTACACGTGACCCAAATATCTCTTCTCATAAAGGCCCAAAGGGAAGCACAGAGAAAAGCCATAGAGGACCCTGTAACGGGAGTCTACAACAGAAACTATCTGGATAACTTAATAAAGGCACTGGTGGAGAGCGATGCTGAGAAGGTGGTGCTTTTTATCTCCCTGGACGAACACGATAAAATTGTGGAAAACCACGGGTACATAGTAGCAGACGCTTACATAAAGAAGGTCGCCAAGATGATGGAGGAAAAAATACGATCAAAGGACGTATTGGCTCGTTACGGTGGAGTGGAGTTTATGGTCGTATTGGACAACTCCAGTGTAAGTCTAGGGAAGACCGTGGCCAAAAGAATCCTTGAAGGCCTCAAGGCAATAATGCCCGAGTACTCGAAAGCCTCGGTGGGTATAACCAAGATTATTCCGGGGATAACATACCAGGCAGTAATGGTAAACGCAGACACGGCCCTGTTCAGGGCGAAAAATTCTGTCTTCGAGGAGATCTCCATTGTAGATCCGGAAAATCCCTCTTTTGACCCTATCCATATAGAGGGCATATTAGAAGAGAAAGATCAAGACATTACGCTAAAAGAACCCCAAAAGGAGGTAGATGGATAATGAACGACGCAACCAAAGCTTTGGATGTAATACTTTCCAGAAGAAGCATCAGAAGCTACGAAAATAAGCCCCTGAACGACACCATTTTCGAACACCTCTTGAAGGCTGCCATGGCAGCTCCTTCTGCACATAACCAGCAGCCTTGGGAGTTTGTCATAATTGACGACAGAGAACTTCTCGACCAAATACCCAAATTTCACCCCTACTCCAAGATGCTTCTTGGAGCACCTGCTGCCATACTGGTCTGTGGAAATAAAAACTACATAAAAGATGAAGACCTTTGGCCCCAAGATTGTGCTGCTGCCACCGAAAATATACTGCTGGCAGCCACTGCCTTGAACCTGGGCTCGGTATGGATGGGAGTCTACCCCAAAAGGGACCTAATGGAAGGCTTGAGTAAATTGTTGAACCTGCCTGAAAACATAATACC
>NZ_DAITZW010000017.1:19805-36589 GCF_036847465.1 Thermovirga lienii
GCCTTCATGTCCTTTACCAGCGCTGTCGTTGCCTTCAACATGAGAAGGATATCCAAGGCCCTATCCGAAAGGTACCGCCTCTTTCTTGCATTTGCCCTTTATTGCCTTGCTCTAATAATAGCGCTGAACCTGCCTAGCTGCTCCAGCGCCCTAATCCCGGCGGGGCTGATAGGCGCTGCCCAAGGGCTCAACATGCCCACACTGATGACCATGATCACAAACATTGCCCCAGAGGAAAACAGGGCCGCCTTCATATCCTTGAACAGCATGTCTTTAAGACTGGGGCAAACCCTGGGCCCATTCCTCATGGGGGGCATCTACTCCCTTTTTGGCATAAGGAGTGTCTTTTCCTCTGGAGCAATTTTGGCCGCTGTAATGGCCTCTGTCCTGTATTTTGCCCTCAAACCTACTCAGCGATAATGGCCATGAAGACCAAAGGCTCTTCGCCGGTGTTCTTCAGGGAATGCCTATGGCCATCCAAAGTAACCATGACGTCCCCTGGCCCTACTTCATACTTTTTGTCATCGTCAGTGAATACACCATGCCCTGATACGACGAAATAAACCTCCTCGTCTCCCTTGTGCTCGTGCTCTCCAACTGCCGCCTTGGGATCCAATTCTATTCGTGCAATCATCTTGAAATGGCTTCCCTGAGGCTTTTCCCCAATGGCTATGAAGGGATAATAAAGAGCCCCACCAGGCCCGTTCTGCAGCCCTTCTCTCCTGAAACCCTTGGTCTCCGAAAATTTGAAGAACATACTTTCCATACCTCCTTATAATAATTTACAGACGATCATGCTTACTCTTCGCCCAATCCAGTAGCTTGTCAAGTTCCCAAGTGTTCACTATCCTATCCTTATTGATCCAGGCCCTGCGGGCAACTGAGACGCCAAAATGCAAAAGTTCCATTTGGGAGGTTCTATGGGCATCTGACCCTATGGAGAAAAGGCATCCCTTCTCATTGGCCAAGGCCGCAAGATAATCAGGAAGATCCAATCTATAAGGGTTAGCGTTGATCTCCAATATGGTTCCAGTCCTCGAAGCTTCCTCGAATATGACCTCCCAGTCTGCATCCATCCCCTGTCTCTGCCCCAAGAGCCTACCGGTTGGGTGAGCTATTATGTGCACCCTGGGGTGTCTTATGGCCTTCAAATATCTGCGAGTTATCTCCTCCCTAGACTGGCGCATGGAAAGATGAAGAGATCCTATCACTATGTCCAGTTCATCCACTAAGTCACCCGGCACATCAACGGTTCCGTCAGCCAAAATCTCCGCCTCCACCCCCTTCAATACCCGAACGGAAGTTTGTTTTCGGTTTACATCGTCTATCTCAACCATCTGAGACCTCAGTCTTGCAGTGTCCAATCCCCCAGCGACGGCAAGGGCGGCGCTATGATCGGTAATGGCAATCCATCTGAGGCCTTTTTCTTTGGCGCTTAAAACCATTTCCTCAATGGAGCTAAAACCATCGCTCCACAGGGTGTGAACGTGAGGGTCTCCTTTGAGGTCTTCCTCGTTCACCACGTTGGGCAGATTTCCCTTCAACGCCTCGTCAACGGCCCTTCTGCCCTCCCTGAGCTCCGGCAGTATCCATGGAAGGCCTAAAAAGGCATATACCTCCTCTTCTTCTGCACAAAGGATTTCGTCTCCCCCATCAACAGCTTTAAAGGAGTATTCGCTAAGACTAAATCCTTTCTTCAGCGCCAGCTCTCGCATTTGTACGTTATGCTCCTTGCTACCGGTAAAATACTGAAGCGCCGTCCCCCACCTAGAACGCTCGATCACCCTGAGGTCCCCCTGGATTGAACCTTTGAATAGGACGCTTGCCTTTTTGCTACCCCTCAGTAGGACCTTCTGGACCATAGGAAGGGAACAGAACCTTTCCACGGCTGCCTCAGGGTCATGGGACGACACCAAAAAGTCCAGATCTCCCACGGTCTCTTTCTTCCTGCGAAAGGACCCTCCCACCTCGATTCTTAAACCTGGAAGGCCCAAAAGCCCTTCCTTCACCATCTCGGCCAGGATCCAGGCACTTACCAGAGGTATCCTGTGAGTTTCAAGAGCTCTCTTTCTCTCCTCTATCCCGGCAAGAATCCTGGCGACGCTCTTAGGTCCAAAACCTGGAAGCTCCGCCAGCCTTCCGCTTTTTGCGGCCTCCTCCAGCTCTTCTATGGTTGTGACTTTCAACTTCTCCCAGACGGCTTTTACCCTCTTGGGACCCATATCAGGTATCTCCAAGATCTCAAGCAAAGAGCGGGGAACCTCTTGTGAGAGTTTTTCGTAATATTCCAATCTTCCCTTTGTCACCAGCTCGGTTATCTTTTCCCCTATAGCCTTACCGATCCCCTCAACGGCAAATATGCTCCCATCTTGCACCATGGAGGATAAGTCTCTTCCCAGGCTCCTTATGTTCTCCGCAGCCCTCCTATACGCATTGACCTTGAAAACGCTCTCTCCCTGTATTTCCAACATGTCAGCTATTTCTTCCAAAATCTGCGCTGCTTTTTCGTTATCCACTCTCTCTGACACGTTTTTCACCTCTATGTATTTCTTCCTGCTTTATCATAAATTATACACACTGTATCGGTAATTAAGATATTTGCCGGCATTACACTTTATAATTCAAACTGTGCTATATTTTGTTAACAAGCACGTGAGGGAGATGGGAAAAATGACGAAAGCCCTTAGGACATATTTTTTATTTATCGTAACGTTTATCGTCTGCGTTTCCTCCTTGCCATCGGCTCCGTCCCTGGGAATGGACGGGAAAATAGACATAAACAGCATCAGGGGACCAAAGATCAAAGATCTGTACATGGTCATATACAGAGACCCTGACTCCCAGATCCTCGCATTGGAGACCGGAAAACTGGACGTTTTGAGTGACATAATAAGGCCCGTGGACATTAAGAGGCTTGCAGCAAGAGACGATATTCTGTTGACGTTATCTGAAGGCTTTCACATATTCTTCATGGGGTTCAACCTAAGGGAGTTTCCATGGAATGACCTGGCACTCAGAAAAGCTCTCTCCCATTCCGTGCCCAGGAAGAAAATAGTGAGAGACCTGTTCGCAGGGTACTGCATGCCTGTGTCTACATACCTGCCTCCTGTCTCGCCCTATTACGAACCCAACGTTACCCATTACGATTACGATCCAGATAAGGCAAGGTCCATCCTATCCGAGGCTGGATGGCGATGGAGCAAAGAAGGAGTGCTGATACCTCCAGGGAAAGAAAAGCCCCTGAAGAAGGTATACCTCCTCTGCCCTACTGCCCAGGCAGCGCCTACCACGGCGGAACTGGCTGCAAGAATAGTCGATTCCTTCGTGAACCTTGGACTGCCAGTGGAACTACAGATGCTGGATTTTTCCATGATGATAAAACGCCTGGACAAACACGACTTTGACCTCTTCGTTATGGCCTGGAGCCTCAGCCGCGACCCTGACAACCTGTTTGCTTTCTTCCACTCATCCATGGACACGGAGGGAGGGTACAACATCCAAGGCCTGCACGACCAAGCAATAGATGAAGTCCTGGAGAAGCTCCGTTGGGCCAAGGACAAGGAATCGGCGACCGCTTATGCGAAAGAGGCCCAGAGAATGCTATCTGAAAAGGCCCCGTGGATTCCCATATACTCCCGCTACATGATATCCGCCATACGAAAAGACTGGAAAGGAGTCATATACTCCAAGAAGACCACAGCAGACAACATGTGGAGCCTTCTCAACATGGAGCCTAAAGCGGGCAAAATGAGGCCCCTATACTGGTGCCTGCCGGAGGACCCAAGGACCCTAAATCCCCTGGCCGCAAGCTCTGCCTACGATTGGTCCGTTTTGGGCCTTATATATGAATCCTTGATTGCCACCGACCCCTACACCCTGGAGGATGTGCCGTGGCTTGCAAAGCAATGGGCCGTAGAAACCAAGGACAACGGCGAAAACAGCTTGACGATCCTCAAGTTTCGCTTAAGGGAAGGCGTCACATGGCAAGACGGTAAACCCTTCACGGCAGAGGACGTAAAAGCAACCATACTCTACTTGAAGGAACACAAAATCCCAAGGTACTTCGATCAAGTGAACAATGTAATATCTGTTGAAACACCGAGCGATCAGGAGGTCGTAGTGACCCTGGATAGGACAAGCTATTGGTACTTGCACAACATAGGAGGCCTGCCTATCTTCCCAGCCCACCTCCTGAGGAACGTGAAGGACTGGAAGAGTTGGAGGCCGGAAAGGCTTAATAACCCCAATGACCCTAAACTAACGCAACTTATAGGAACTGGCCCTTTCATCTTTACGGAGTACAAACCGGGAGAGTTTGTGCACTTGATAAGGTATGATGAATATTGGAAAAGATGACTAGAATTTTTCGAAACTACTGGACTAGGCGCATAGCAGGATCCATAGCGGTACTCTTGGTGGTGCTCGTACTAAATTTCTTCTTGTTTCGCATAATGCCAGGCGACCCTGTTAGCACCATCATAGATCCTCATTTTTCTCCCCAGGCAAAGATGCACCTCAGATCCCAGTTTGGCCTGGATTTGCCCCTTTACAGGCAGTTTTACATTTACGTAAAATCCCTGGTCACCTTCAACTTCGGACATTCTTTCCTATCCCAAAAACCCGTGTGGGAGGAACTTAAAACCAGAATTCCCAATACGGTATTCCTCTTGGGAACAGCTTTTTTGCTCTCTGCCGCGCTAGGAACATGGCTAGGGGTGAAGGCAGCTCACAAACGAGGAGGCATCCTGGAGAAGGTAGTCCTCTTGGCTGGATCCGTTTCCTTCTCCTTCCCTTCCTTCTTCGTCCAGCTGGTCTTGCTCTTGGTATTTGGGTGGGCCATCCCCATATTCCCCATAAGGGGGTCTTTATCAGTCCCACCGCCTGAAGGGATAATGGCTTTATGGGATTTTTTGTGGCACATGACCTTACCCATTTCATCCCTGGTCCTCTTGGGCTTTGGCTCATGGGCCATCTACGTTAGAAACCTCATGATCAAGACCTTGTCGGAGGACTACATCCTCCTGGCAAAGGCAAAGGGGCTCCCAGAAAACAAGGTTCTTTGGGGACATGCGTTCAGGGCTTCCCTACCGCCCATAGTGACCATGTTCCTTTTGGCCCTTCCCGGGATCCTTTCCGGTGCTGTTATAACAGAGACGGTCTTCTCTCTACACGGTGTGGGTAAATTCCTGCTTGACTCCATACTGGGACATGACTACCCTGCCGCCGGGGCTGCCTTCTACCTCTTAGCCATTATAACCATAATATGCAACCTAGCTGCCGATTTCGCATACGGCCTGGTAGATCCTAGGATAAGGCTTGGGAGGAAAATGGAATGAAAAGGCTCCTAAGGCGTTTCAGTTTCTGGCTCTTGATAGGGTTTATTTTGGCGGGCATTTGGGGACCTAGCTTGTTCGACATGAACGCTGAGACTCAGGTAGCTTCGCCCTTTTCCAAGCCTCTATGGATAGGAAAGGATTCTCCTCCTGCCATGACGTTCACTTTGACTCCGAAGACGAGGGCGGCCCAGTTCCAATGGGTTTACCCTGCCCCACCGAACATCGCCATATGGGGCACCGTGGAACTGAACAAGCCCTCTAGTGCATCCTTGGTGTGGGAAACACCTGATGGAGATAGGATAGAAATTGCAAGAAACGAAGACCTCCCTTCCTTTAATGTGGATATAGATGGAAGAGACATGAGCTTTAAGACTTCCCTTGGTTTGTCACCCTTCGACAATCCCATGGAGAAGCTCTTTCCATCAAAAGGGAAATATACTCTTAGGATGTCTCCGGACGATTTGGACATCCGATCTGGAGCAATCCACGTGAGAATAGAGGGGGCCAGATGGGGACTTTTGGGAACAGACCAAAGGGGAAGGGACGTATTTCACCTTTTCCTGTTGGGAATAAGGGTGTCTCTGCTGGTAGGAATTTGTGCCACAATACTGGCGACACTCCTAGGGGTCTCCGTCGGATTGGTGGCAGGCTATGCAGGAGGAATGGTGGACACTATCTTAATGAGGCTGGTGGACATACTCCTAGCCATACCTGGGCTCCCCATACTGATGGTCCTTGCTGGAATATGGGGGAAGGGCCTATGGCAGCTTATAGTCATCTTGAGCATCTTTTCCTGGATGGGAACGGCAAGGACAATAAGGTCCCTTACTCTCTCCCTAAGGGAAAACGCCTTCGTTGAGGGATTGAGAGCCTTGGGCGCCAGGCCCTCTTACATCATGTACAGACACCTTTTGCCTGAGAGTCTTCCAATCCTCCTGGCAAATATAGCCCTAGGAGTACCCTCAGCCATCTTGGCAGAGGCTGGTTTATCCTTCCTGGGACTTTCAGATCCAAGGATAATTTCATGGGGGCGAATGCTCAATGAGGCCCATGGCTTCGGGGCATTCACTACAGGTGCTTGGTGGCTGATACTTCCACCAGGCGTTGGCATATCCCTAATCTGTCTCGTCTTCCTGGACTTGGGCAGAACCCTGGAGGAAATGGCCGATCCCAGGCTCAGAGGTGGTGGCAAAAGATGATACAGCTTAGATCTTTGTCGGTCTCGTACAGAACCCCCAGGGGAACCGTAGCGGCCCTAAAAAACATAAACTTTCACATTCCTTATGGGTCGGCCACGGCAATCGTAGGAGAATCGGGCAGCGGCAAAAGCACCCTACTTCACAGCATAATGAGGCTTCTACCTCCAGAAGCGATGCTTTCAGGGCAAATAATATTCCAAGAAACAGACGTTACATCCCTGGACGACAAGGCCCTGCAGTCCTTCCGCTGGAGAAAATGCTCCATGGTCCTTCAGGGAGCCATGAGCTCTTTCAACCCTGTCTTGACCATAGGTAGGCAGATATCGGAAGTATTGGTCCATCACCTGGGTTTCTTGTGGAAAGAGGCTTTTGAAAAGTCAGAGGAGCTTTTGAAGATGGTGGGGCTGCCTAAAAGTTTCTTAGATCGTTTCCCCCACGAACTGTCCGGGGGGCAAAAGCAGAGAGCGGCCATAGCCATGGCCTTAGCCTGCAAGCCTCCATGCCTACTGGCCGATGAACCTACAACGGCACTAGATGTGATAACCCAGGCCGAAATAATCTTGCTGCTAAAGGAGATAACTCAGAAAAACCAAATGACTTTATGCATGGTAACTCATGACCTTCCCCTTGCCCTGTCCGTTTGCGACAGGCTGGCGGTCATGCATAAGGGCGAGATCGTGGAGGTTCAAACCCCTTCAGGAATACTAAATAATCCCACCCACCCCCACACAAGGAAACTGGTGGAATCCATAAGGTCCATCGAGGAAAGGGGCAGTAGAACGTGAAGCAAAAAGTCCTTGAGATATCCAACCTTTGGGTCTCTTTCGAAAAAAATTCCGAGGTTTTCCACGCCCTTAGGGGCATTGACTTGACCCTTTATAGGAAAGAAGCCCTATCCTTAGTGGGAGAGTCGGGAAGCGGTAAAACCACAGCAGCACGAGCCTCTCTTGGCCTTGTTCCTCTGGCAAAGGGCAAGGTGCTGCTGTTGGGAAAGGACATACAACACTGCAGCAGAAAAGAACTGATAGAAACCCGCCAGCGCTGCGGGTACATATCTCAAAACCCCTACGATTCCATACCTCCAACCTTGACCACCCTGGATGCGGTAGCAGAACCTCTTGTGATATGCAAAAGAATGAACAAAAAAGAGGCAAGGGAAAAGGCCAAAGAAATGCTTTCCCTATGTGGTATAACTGACGAGGTGATATTGAACGGAAGGGTGAGGTTTTCTCTCTCTGGAGGCCAAAAACAGCGGGTGGCCTTGGCCAGGGCCCTCGCAACAGACCCTGAGGTTATCTTCGCCGATGAGCCTACCAGCATGCAGGACGCCTCAAATAGGGGCGACATACTGGACGTGCTCCAAAGATACGTAAAAAAAGGTTCCGCTCTAGTTCTAACGACCCACGACCTGTACCTGGCCGCTGCTGCCACAGAGCGCTGTATAATACTTTTTCACGGCAGGGTAATGGAAACTGGCCCATCCAAGGCAATACTTAAAACCCCCCTTCATTTTTACACAAAAGCCCTGCTGGACGCCCTCCCTGGGTTGGACAAGAAAATAAAAAGGCCCTCCCTAAAACAGGGAGAGCCGAACATCATAGTCTCAGGCTGTCCTTTTCTGGCAAGGTGCCCGGAAGGAAGTAAGAAGTGCCAAGAAACCCCTCCGCTCAGGGAAGTGGCACCAGGACACTTCGTCGCCTGCTGGTTGATTTGAAGAAACTGCAATATACAACTTATGCCCTGGGGAACTTCTTCTCCAACAATATAAGCAGCGGAACTCCCAGACAGAAACAAGCCACTACCTCGCCTATCCCCACGTACAGCATGGCCGCTTGCCATGAAAAATCCGTCAAAAAGGAAAGATATGCACCTACTATCACTGCGTTCACCACGACCGGAGGGACCGCGGCCGTTACCTTGCTGGGCATCTTCCTCGTCAAGATGGCGGCAAGAAGCGTCGCTAAGCTTCCAAAGACCACGTCTATTATGCCAAATCCTCCAGCGAAATTGGCTATGATGCAACCCACGAACAACCCCGGGATGGCCTCCACCCATATCCAGGGGAGGAGAGTCAAGGCCTCAGATACCCTTACCTGCACTGGGCCATAAGAAATGGGCGCGAAAAAGATGGTAAGCATTGCGTAGGCTGCTCCTATCAAAGCTGCCTTTGCTATCCCCCCTGGTGTTGCCATTTTCCTCCAAGCTTCCTTGACGTCATTGAACATATCTAGTTCTTCCCTCCTGTTTCTTACTTGTCCTCAATCATTCCTTGAAGGACTTCACTGCCTTCTCAAGGAGGGCTGGGAAGACCTCCAGTGAGAAAGGCAGATAAAGCCTCTCTGTTGGCTTATGAGGATCCTTACCCGACGGTCCTATATTGAGGACCGGAATGTCCAGCTTCATAAGGTCCTTAACTGCTACTCTGTAAATGCTTCCCCAACCTGGCATATTGGCCGCTATGCAGAAGGGGTCAAAGGCGCTGCCTTTGTAGCCCATGTAGCTTAAGTCACATATGCCGCCAAAGAATTCCTTTATCTCCATTTCCGTGCCAAATTTCTCCCTGGCCTCGTCCATTACTTTCTGGGCTACCTTGGCGACCAAAAGGTCTGGGGCGCTCTCTCTGGTGTTCTCCCTGTGGGGGTACCAGGGAGGCAGAAAACCCACTACTATCTTGGGCTTTCTGGAGAAATCCCTTTCGCTCAGCCTCTTGAGGAGCTCTATGGCCCTTTCCCTATCGTCATTTATATTGGCAAGCTCAGAGGCAATTTCACGGATTTTGCTCTTTATATCAGGATTTTCCCGGGCGATCTCGGTCAAGTACTCCTCAAAGGTCAAGACCAGCGGAGAAAATTCATCGGCAGCAAAACCAGCGCTCTTCGCCGAATCCGCCAGGTGATCCAGGGCCTGTCTGAAAGCCTGTTCAGCTATCTTCTTGAGCTCCTTTAGGATGTCTGCAGGATACTTTCTCAACGTCAAGAGATTATAATATACCAGGGCCCGGTCAGGAAGGGTGACCGAGTAGGAATCCCTCAGGTCCCTAAAGTAAAGGCAAGCTGGTGGTGGCACCTTCTCCCCCCCAACCTCCTCCACCAGGTCGGGGTTGGCTTCCATTAGCTGGTTGCAGAAGGATGCAAGAAGCGTGGCGCTGAGACCTCTGTAGTATTGGCCCACATGGGCTCCTGTGCCGATGCAATAGAAAAAGGGCATCAACTTGCCTACGGTACCAAAGAAAATGAGCTCTTTACCCTCAACTTGAGCCCCTGCACTGGAAGGCTCCGTCAAAATAGCTCCCAGGTAGCGGAGGGCTTCCTTTTCCTGAAGCTCCACCAATAGGCTAACTGCTGCCCTCATCCCCTCAGAGCTATCCTCCTCGTCGGGGACGGCCAAGAATAGGACGTTTACCGGCAAATCCGAGGGATTGGCCGCAAACTTCTCCAGAAGGGCCATTTCTACAGCCAGACCACATTTCATGTCCATAATTCCCCTGCCGAAAAGGTAATCTCCTGAAAGAAGGTCCTCTTGTACCTCATGTTCCAGGGGCTCCCCATGAAGGGCCTTGGTGTACTCTAAGGGAGAGAAGGCAAGGCTTTTGTGTTTTCCAAAATCGGCTACATCCACGACGTCGTAGTGACCTGTAAGGATAACAGTGTCCGCGGTATGCCTTGCAGAGCGCACTAAGGCTCCAACCACATGTCTTTTCAGGGGGTCATTGGGCAGAGGATGCCATAGCAGGTCTTTGGGAGTATCCTTCAAGCCAGGTATCCTTTCAAGGAGTTTCTCCTTTATGAAGGCTCCCATTCGGACCTCTCCCTCCGTCCTGCTTACGCTAGGTACTTCCGTAAGCTCAAGGAGCAGCTCCATCAGTTGAGATTTATTCAAGGTCATAACAACACCTCTCCATTCAAAGGATAATGCTGTCCTCCTCAGGTGGACTTTCTCATTAGGATACAGTATAACATCTAGGATATTATATTTGTTGCGAGGTGGTACCTTTGAAAAAAAGGAAGTTTATAAAGGAGAATTTCAAGCTGTTAGTCATGGCCTTATCTCACTTCACAAACGACGTTCACGGTTCTTTCTTGCCCACTTTCGTGCCATTGATAGTTGAGAGCTTAGGAATAACATATGCTCAAGCTGGGCTTTTGAAGTCCATTTCTGGTGGCATGCACGTGGTAATCCAGCCCCTTGCAGGATATATTTCAGACCTATTCTCAAGGCCCTATGCCCTAATAGCAGGCCCTCTCCTTACAGCCCTTGGGGCAAGCATGCTGCCTCTAAGCCCAACCTATGGGTTAGCAATCCTTTTCGTGGGACTTCAGAGTATGGGAAGCGCCGTATACCATCCCCTGGGCCATGGAGGCGTAGGTCACATTGTACCCCCAGGAAAACTTGCGTCATCCCTTGCTATATTCGCTGTCGGCGGCATCCTAGGTTCCACAGTCAGCTCACTATATGCCATTTCCCTGTACGAGCTTTTCGGTCCAAGTGTACTTATGCCCTTGGGGGCCATGGTGCCAGTAGCCTTTGTCTCGTACCTTACATGGAAAGCCATACCGAAACTGGCCATCAACAACTCTAAGAACAAACCCTCACCCATGGATTTCATAAAAACCATGGCCAAAACGCTAAAGAAGATTTTTCCCATATGGGGTGTATCCATATCAAGGGATACGACCATCCAGGGCATAAGGTTCTTTCTTCCCCTCTTGATAGCCGCAAAGGGGGGAAGCCTGGTGGACATAGGCACCATTCTGTTCATCATAAGCATCATCGGAACCCTCTCTCCCATGATAGGAGGCAAGCTGGCAGATGAGCTCGGAGAGAAAAAGGTTATAGCAGCAGGCATGACCTTGGCTCCCTTGTTTCTTTTGCCTGGGGCGTTCTCCCAAGGTTTCCTCTCCATAAGCCTATACATGATTGGCATAGCCCTGCTACAGGCCCTCCTCCCGGTAACGGGTGCTGCGGCTCAGAAAAAAGCTCCAGAATCCCGAAGCGTTGTGGCGTCCTTGGTAACGGGGGTTGCCTTCGGATTGGGGGGCGTCTTGATAGCACCCCTAGGGGTCATAGCAGACAGCTTGGGGTTGGAGACAACCCTTTCCTTCATTGCCCTTCTTCCCTGGTTTCCCATGCCCTTGTTTTTCCTGCGCTGGAAGAACATATAAAGGGTATGGCGTTTTACCGAGATGATGTGATATAATGTCGCACTGAAGGAGGGTGATTTAATTGCTTAAAATGGAAGTAGACCAGTATCTTGAACTGCACAAGAAAATGGAGGCAAGAGCAGAACAGTTATGCCGGCTTTATATGAAAGTTTATTTTGATGTTGAGAACAGTGATATAGTGGTGACCAACCTTGAGGCTGGGAAGAGCGGGCGAATAAGGATAATGTTCACCGAATCAGCCACGAACACCGAAGAGATACTAAATCTACCTCTTGAGTACTTCTGGCTCACCGACGACGAGGTAACAGTTCGGATGTCCCTGGACAAGAAAGAAAAAGATAGAGCAAGGATGGAAAAACACCAGCAAAAAAAGGCATGCTAAGACACATCTTTTCTCGGGGGGCCATCTTCAGCAGGTCCCCCAAAACCTTTAAACGACAATAAGGCGGCAAAGGCGGCCACCATCACCAAGGCGTAATAAGCCACAACCACGGAAGACCTGCCCAAAAAGCCACCTATTAGGGGCCCAAAGGTCCATGCCATGTCGTCAGAAGTTATAACAGCCGTCAGCAAGGCGTTTCTTTCATATTTTATCCTCTCTACGGCAACGGAGATTAGAGTGGGTTGCAGAGGCGCAAAGGACATTCCGATCAAAAAGGAGCTTACCAAAACCCACGTGGGGTTGTATGAGACCGCAAGGAGTGCCACAGACAGGCTCAACGTGGAAAACCCCAAAACCAAGACCGCCCTCGGGGAGATCTTGCTAACCCATGAAGCCAGCGGTCCCCTGACCAGTAAGGTTCCCGCAGCATAGGGAGTGAAAAAACGCCACAAGGAGATCCCCCGTTTTTCTAAAAGCAACGCAATGAAGTTGCTGGAGACACTTATCACCATGGCCTGAAAAAAAACCAAAAAGGCAATGTAAAAGAATTCCTTTCTCCTCAAAAGGGAAGATATGTTTGCAGGAGACTCGAGCTCTCCCCCTCTGTCGCCAAGGCGCAATGAGAGCATAAGCGCCGTGGCCGCCAACGTAGCTACTCCGCCATAAAACAACCATAATCTCCCGGACATAATGGCTTTCTCCGCCAAGGATATGAAAAACAGCTGGGGCAGTATTGCGGTGGTACCAAGCCACAAAAGGGCTTTCCTTATCATGCCTGGAGGGAAAAGGGCATGAACGTACACCAGGTTTGCCACAATGAAGATGGAAAGGGACACCCCATGGACGGCTTTGGCCACGGCCAGCAAGGGAAAGGACCTTCCTGCCAATGTCAATATAACTGGAACCAAAAGGAGAAACACAGAGGAGATGAATAGGGCTTTTTTGGCCTTGTATTTATCTATCAGCTTCTTGACCCAGGGCCTTATGGCCAAAAGCACACCATCCATGGAAAAGGCCAAAATGGCTACATCCATGGTATCGTATCCCCACTTGACAACCTGGAGAGGGAAAGCAAAAAACACCATGACAGCAGTGTAATGGCATAAGGAGATCACTAAAAGCAACATATAATCCCTATATTGGCTATCTTTAAAAAGGACTTGGGCTTCCACTCTGACTCGTCCAAGTAAATTCAACATATCCCTCCTTCTTTCCCTCATGTGGCATAATATTATCAGAATGAGATTAAATAAAGTAGCAGCACATAATATTCTCGAATATTAGGAAAATCCATAACAGGAGGGACTTTAGTGAAAAAATTTACTGTAGAAGATTCTTTTTGGCACATATTCCCCGATGCCAAGATAGGTGTTGTCGTCTGTCGCGGTGTAGATAACTCCGCAAGGGATCACGACCGATACAAAGAGATGCTCATGAACGCTGAAAATGCGGCATTAAAATACTTGAAAAACCCAACGCTGAGCAAAAATGATGTAGTAAAGGTGTGGAGGGAGGCTTTCAAAAAGTTTAAAACCAAGAAAGGCGCAAGATCATCAATAGAATCCTTGGTGACATGCTCCCACCACCTACGCTTCGCTTAGAGGTGGGGGCTTCTCGGGTAATCTCATCTCATGATGAGAAATTGACCGAGCTATCCCCGTGTGTCCCACGGTTCAAGATAAATCAAACAATAGATAATTGTTTGATACCTTCATGTTTGATATTGATGGCTGCGTTGACATCTCTGTCGGTCTCGAATCCACATTCACAGCGGAATGTACGTTCAGAAAGCGATAGAGACTCCTTAACCCGACCGCAGCACGAACACGTTTTGGATGAGGGGAACCATTTGTCGATTTTGATCAGCTTCTTCCCCTGTTCTTCCAATTTGTACCGAAGGAACGTGGTGAACATGCCCCAGCCGTTGTCATGAACGCGTTGACCGAAATGGAGGGCTTGTGACATTCCATTCATGTTGAGGTCTTCGATGACCACGCAATCATACCGTTTCGCTAATTTGTGCGACTCCTTATGCAGAAAGTCCTTGCGCTGGTTGGCAATTTTCTCATGCAGCTTCGCTATTTTCAGACGCTGTTTATGCCAACGATTCGAGCCTTTCTTTTTACGAGACAATTTACGCTGTTCTTTCGCTAATGTTTCCAATGCTTTGCGATAGAATCGAGGATAATTGGCTCTCTTACCCTCGCTATCGACATACAGCGTACTCATGGAAAAGTCAAGCCCAACAACCGTTTGTACTTCTTTTGGTGCAGGTTGATGTTCGTACTCTGTGAGAATAGAAATATAGTATTTTCCTGTTTTGGTTTTCGTGATCGTACAAGCCTTGATGATATGGTGGGCAGGAATCTCCCGGTGTTGCTTGAGCTTGATCCATTTCAGTTTGGGCAGCTTGATATAGCCATCTGAAAGCTTGATGTTGCCATTCACCACATTTGTGGTGTATGACTGTTTCGCCTTGCGGTTTTTGAACTTGGGAAATCCAGCACGACCGGAAAAAAAGTTTTGAAACGCTTTCCGCAAACTCAATTGGGCATTTGCCAGCGCAAGGCTGTCCACTTCTTTTA
The DNA here is from genome assembly GCF_036847465.1 of Thermovirga lienii. NCBI lineage: Bacteria > Thermotogati > Synergistota > Synergistia > Synergistales > Thermovirgaceae > Thermovirga > Thermovirga lienii. The sequence continues at coordinate 34,470 of NZ_DAITZW010000017.1, forward strand.
GCCAAGGAAACTCCTTTTTGTACTTGGCAGGGGTTGGAAATGTTTGCTGTTTCAAGGATTCTTTATTGTCCTTGAACTTTTCATACATTTGTATGCGCTCTTCAAGCATTTTATTATACACGAAACGGACACAACCGAAGGTTTTGGTAAGCAGTTGTTCTTGTTCTTTTGTTGGGTATAGACGGAACTGATAGGCTTTGTTTGCCATATCGACACCACATCACTTCATACCTTGATTTTCTATATATTTTTTTATTGCTTCAATGGACGCACCACCCGTTGTAAGCAGGCAAAAGCTTCTTGACCAAAAATATTCTTTCCACAGTTTTCGTTTCACTTGCGGGAAATGCTTTTTGATCAGTCGAGAACTTGCACTTTTATAGGCATTGATGAACTTTGATAATTCACTATTTGGGTGTGCTTTGAACAAAATATGCATATGGTCCATATCGTGATTCCATTCGACCAAGGAAATATTGTAATTTTTACCCAATCTCACAAACATATCTTTTGCATAGTCAGATATGGTATCGTCAATCACTTGTCTGCGATATTTTACAACCAGAACAAGATGATAATACAACATGAACACTGAATGGTTATTATTGTCTAATTTCATTGATACAACAACCTTTCATTTTTCTAAAACTGATTATATAATAACACACAAAAAAGAGACAACTTTAGACTATACCTAACCGAAATTCATCTCCCACTTCATTTAGAAGTGGGAGACTTCTTTCGGAAAAAATGTTAAAAAGGATCAGTAAAGGAGAGCACATAGGAACCATCAATCCCCTGGTTGATATCTACAACTCCATCTCCTTGAGGTACGCCTTACCATGTGGCGGCGAAGACATAGACAAGTTTAACGACCTTTCCAAAAACTCTAATATCACCTCCGTTGTAGTTTTCACATCCTCAATATTCACGTACTCATCAGGACCGTGAAAATTTCCTCCCGAAGGACCAAAAAGAACCGTTGGGATGCCTAGCTTCCCACCGATGTAACAAAAGTCACCTACGCTGGCAAAATAGGTTTCCTTGGGGCTTTGTCCTGTCACATGTTTTGTGCTTTCCTCAAAAAGATTTACGTATTCATTGTCCCGCGACGTGACATAGGCTGGGAAACCATCACACTCTGGGTGGGGTGCCTCTCTAAACTTAAAATCCACCTTTGACCTTATATTGGCCCTTTCCACTGCGGCTTTGACCTCCTCGAGGATCGTGTCCTTGTCCTCCCCCAACACAGTGTGTCGGAACACTGAAAACTCCGCCCTGTCAGGCACTGATAGGGCCGCTCCTCCACCCTCAAAATCAATGCAGCAGATACTTCCCCTACCAAGCTTTTCGTCAAACCTCATGGAAGTTTTCTCCAACTCCAGCAGAACCTTGGCAGCATCGGAAACGGCGTTTATACCCTGCTCCGGGAAGGCGCCATGTGCCGACTTGCCCGTAAAGGAAAGTTTGTAATTGTACCCTCCTCTAGCTCCCAAACATACGGCTGGGAAAACAACCCCGGCAAAGGCGCTGCTTGGCTCGGTAACTATTGCTATATCTGCTTTTTGGGGTATTATGCCGTCCATAATCAAGGCATCGGTCCCCAAGCCAAAGGGCCCTTCCTCGTCGCAGACCAGGGAATAGACTATTCTTCCCGAGAAAGAGCCATTACGCATCAAAAAATGCTTCAGCGCCAGCATTATGGAGGCACATCCGCCTTTCATGTCACAGGCTCCAAGACCATATAACCTACCATCTTCAACCTCTGCTCCAAAAGGATCCCGGGTCCATCCCTCACAAAGTTTCACCGTATCCAGGTGCCCGTTCAGAACAACTGTGGGTCCCGACTTTGCTCCCTCTACAACTCCCCACACATTTATTCCTTCGTAATTCAATATCTTGTCTTCATGAAATCGATGAAACTCCACGGGGACTTTCGCCTTCTCGAGCCAGTCGAAGGCAAAGCGCATAACGGGCTCTTCCTGGAAATAAGGGCTTGGAATTCTTACCAGGTCCGCCGTAAGGGTTTGGGCTTCCTTAACGTCTATGGAAAACTTCATGCCTCTTTTCTCTTCTCCGCCCTTTTCCTTCTGTCCAGGTTGGCAGGTTCAAGGGATATG